>NZ_JAMYPB010000005.1:0-188769 GCF_040320135.1 Mesorhizobium sp. M0772
GCGAAGGGCAGTCGGCAAAGCCGACAGAGGGGGTTCTCTCAGGAGGCACCACCAAAGCGTCGAGCACTGCCGCGGCGGCCCCCCCCCCCCGGGGGGGGGGCCCCCCCCCCACACCCCCCCTAGTCCGCCCCCCCCCGCCGCGCGGGGGGGGGGCCCGCGACGGCCCGTGCCCAACCCCCACCCGACCGCTGCGCGGTCACCCTCCCCACAAGGGGAGGGTAAGGGCGCCCTGAATGCATTTCGGACCCCATCTCCTCCTCGCCGCCCTCGAAGGCCTTGTCACCTCAGCCGTGCTGGCGCTGACGGCGCTTGGGCTGTCGCTGGTGTTCGGCGTCATGCGCGTCGTCAACGTCGCCCATGGCGAGTTCTTCATGCTGGGCGCGGTGCTGGCCTGGGCGATCTCGACGGCGATACCCGGCCATCCCACGCTCGGCTTCCTGGCGGCGCTGGTGATTGCGCCGCTGATTGTCGGCGCCATTGCGCTGGTAGCCGAGCGGCTTGTGCTGCGGCGGCTCAATTACAATCCGGAAGCCACCATCGTCGCCACGATCGGCATGCTCTACATCATCCAGCAGCTGGCGTTGAGCTTCTATGGCCCGGAAGCCCGCCCGGTGGAGCCGCCCTTCAGCTACCGCATCCTTTTGCCCTGGTTCGGCTATTCCGGCTACAAGCTGTCGATCATTGCCGCTTCGGCCCTTCTGCTCATCGCCACCTGGCTGGTGCTGACGCGCACCAAGATCGGCCTCATCATGCGCGCCACCCAATATGACAGCGAGACGGCGCAGGCCTTCGGCATTCCGGTCGCCCGCGTCTATGCCGGCGTCTTCGCGCTCGGCGCCATGCTGGCGGCCATCGCCGCCGTGCTGATCGTGCCGATCAGTCAGGCGCACTACCTGATGGGGCAGGACCCGCTGCTGTTGTCCTTCATCGTCGTCATCATCGGCGGCCTCGGCTCGCTGCGCGGCACCGTCGTTGCCGCCGTGCTGATCGGCCTGTCCGACGGCATCATCTCGGTGTTCTTCTCGCCGACTTTGGCCAAGATCATAGCCACGCTGCTGGTGGCCATGGTGCTGGTGTTCAGGCCGCAAGGCCTGTTCGGGCAGGCGCCGCGATGAGCGAAGCTTCGCCGGCAAAAGCCTATGCATTGCATGTCGGCGCCATCGCGCTGCTGTTTGCGCTGAGCTTCGTCCTGCCCGACTACCATCATGGCCTGCTGGCCCGAATCATGGTGCTGGCGGTGTTCGCCATGGGCTACAACATGCTGTTCGGCTATGTCGGCCTGCTCAGCCTCGGCCACGCCATGTTCTTCGCCGCCGGGCTCTATGGCGCTGGTCTCGCCGTCATCCATCTCGGCTGGAGCGTGCCTTTGGCTTTCCTCGCCGGCATCGCCTGCGGCGCGCTGCTGGCACTGGTGATCGGCCTGCTGGCGCTGCGCACCACCGGCGTCGCCTTCATGATCGTCACCATGATGTTCGCGCAGGTGTTTTACCTCGTCATCCTCTATTTCGCCGCTTGGACCGGCGGCGACCAGGGTCTGGTCGTGCCGCAGCCGGCGCGGGTTCTGGCCTTCGGCGCGACATCGCTCGACCTAACCAACCCGACCGTGCGCTACATGAGCGCGCTGGCGCTGTTCTCGGTCGTGCTGCTGATCACCCTCGCCATCGTCCGCTCCCGCTATGGCCGCGTGCTGGTCGCGGTGCGCGAGAACGAGGAGCGCACGAAAATGCTGGGCTACGACACCTTCTCCAACAAGCTGATCGCCGTCGTCGTCTCCGGCACCATCTGCGCCGCCTCGGGTGCGGCCTATGCGCTGCTGTTCGGCTATGTCGGCTCGAGCTTTGCCTCGGTGCAGTATTCCATCCTGCCGCTGCTCTGGGTGCTGCTCGGCGGCGCCGCCACGACGCTGGGCGCGCTGCTCGGCACGGTGTTCATGTACTATGTCATCGACACCGCCAGCGGCTACACCTCCGCCTATCTCCAGATCGTCGGTATTGCGCTCATCCTGCTGGTGCTGTTTTTCCCCAAAGGCATTCTGGGCACCATCCGCCAGCGCTGGCTCGGGTGGCTGCCATGATGCCGTTGCTGACCACCAAAGGCCTGGCGCGCAATTTCGGCGGCCTGCGCGCCGTCGACGGTGTCGACTTCCAGCTGATGCCGGGCGAGATCCGCGCCGTCATCGGGCCCAATGGCGCCGGCAAAACCACCTTCGTCAGCCTGGTCAGCGGCCGCATTCAGCCATCGTCCGGCATGATCGTCTTCGACGGCGCCGACATCACCAGCCAGCCGGCCTATCTCAGGGTGCGCCGGGGCATCGCCTACACCTTTCAGATCACCAGCGTCTTCGCCAACCTCTCTGCCTACGATAATGTCGCGCTGCCGGTGCAGCGCACGCTGACCGACGGCCGCTCGAAAGGTGCGGTGCGCACCGGCGTCATGGCCGCGCTGGAACGCACCGGACTTGCGGGCCGCGCCCATATGCCGGCCGGCCAGCTTTCCTACGGCCATCAGCGCCTGCTGGAAGTGGCAATGGGCCTGGCGCTGAAGCCGCGGCTTTTGATCCTCGACGAGCCGACGCAGGGGCTGGCCGACAGCGAGATCGACAATTTCATCGAACTGGTGCGCGAGATCGCCAAGAGCGCCACCGTGCTCCTGATCGAGCACAACATGCCGGTCGTCATGCAGCTGGCCGACCGCATCACCGTCTTCAACGCCGGCAGGATCCTGGCCGAAGGCACCCCCGAACAGGTTCGCGCCAACACACAGGTGCAGGAAGCCTATCTGGGGACGGCGCCATGAGCGAAGCCCCCAAGACTGAGGCCCCCAAGACTGAAGCCCACAAGACTGAAGCCCACAAGACTGAAGCGCTGACCATCTCCAGGCTCGAATGCTTCTATGGCGAGGTTCAGGTGCTCTACGAGCTTGATCTCGTGCTCAACAAGGGCGAGGTGCTGTGCCTGTTCGGTCGCAACGGCGCCGGCAAGACGACGGCGCTGAAAGCAATCATGGGGCTGGTCCCGTCGAGCGCCGGCTCGATCCGGCTCGCCGGCAAGGAGTTGACCGGCCTGCCGGCGCATGAGGTGCCCAAGGCCGGCGTCGCCTATGTACCGCAAGGCAGGCGGCTGTTCGCCGAGATGACGGTGGCGGAAAACATCGAGATCGGTCTGATGGCGCGCGGCAAGGGCAGAGCGACGCGCGAGAGCGTGCTCGATCTCTTCCCGCTGCTGCGCCAGCGGCTGCGCCAGCGCTCCGGCACTTTGTCCGGCGGCGAGCAGCAGATGCTGGCCATGGCCCGTGCGCTTTGCCTTGAGCCGCAGGTGCTGTTGCTAGACGAGCCGACGGAGGGGCTGATGCCGTCGATGATCGCCAAGATCCGCGAGACGGTGGTGAAGCTGCGTGAGCTAGGTGTCTCCACCATTCTGGTCGAACAGCGCGTCGACGCCGTGCTGTCCGTCGCCGACCGCGTCTGCTTCATCGAGAACGGCCGCAACCGCGAGACCGTCGATGTCGAGCAATTGCGCGCCGACCCATCGGCAGTCAGGCGCTATGTCGGCATCGGCTGATCAGCCGAAAAACAGGAACCCGGCGATCAAAAAGATCGGGATCAGCACCAGCCCTGACCATGCCATGTAGCCGAAGAAGCCCGGCATCTTCACACCGCGGTGTCGGGCAATGGCGTAGACCATGAAGTTGGGTGCATTGCCGATATAGGTGTTGGCGCCCATGAACACCGCGCCGGCCGAGATCGCAGCCAGCGTCGAGGCCGCCTCCGTCATCAGGTGCCGCGCGTCGCCGCCTGCGAGTTCGAAAAACACCAGATAGGTCGGCGCATTGTCGAGGAAGGACGACAGCCCGCCGGTCAACCAGAAATAGGCGAGATCATTGGGCTGGCCGGTGGGTGACGTCACCAGCGCCACCAGCGGCGCCAGCGCGCCGTCATGGCCGGCGCGAAGGATGGCAATGACCGGCACGATGCAGATGAAGATGCCGGCAAACAGTTTCGCCACCTCCGCGATCGGGCCCCAGGTGAAGCCGTTGGCCTCGCGATGGCTCTTGAGGGAAACGACAAGCGACAGTCCGGCGAGCCCCAGGATAATGGCGTCGCGCGCCAGGTTCTGCAGTTCGAGGCTCACGCCCAGCACTGAAAAGCTCACGCCTGGCTTCCATGCTGCCGACAGCAGGATCGCGGCAATGACGCCGGCCAGCAGCGGCAGATTGGCCAGGCCGCGAAGGCGCACCTTTGTATCCGGCGTCGGATCCTTGATCTTCGGCGCGCCGCCTTCACGGCGATGCAGCATGATGTCGATGGCCAGGAAGACAAGCAGCACCAAGCCGCCGGTGAACAGCGTCTCGCGCCAGAGGTTCGCCGTCGTCCAGAAGAAGTCGACGCCGCGCAGGAAGCCGACGAACAATGGCGGGTCGCCCAAGGGCGTCAGCGAGCCGCCGATGTTGGACACCAGGAAGATGAAGAAGATGACGACATGGGCGTTGAACTGCCGGTTGTCGTTGGCGCGCAGCATCGGCCGGATCAGGATCATCGAGGCGCCGGTGGTGCCGATCACCGAGGCCAGCATTGCCCCGACGAGCAGCAGCCCGGCATTGACCAGCGGCGTGCCATGGATGTTGCCGGCCACAAGGATGCCGCCCGAAATGGTGTAGAGCGCGAACAGCAGGATAATGAACGACATGTATTCGGTGAGCAGCGTGTGCAGCACGGCTTCACCGGCTACCGGAACGCCGAATGCAACCATCAGCGGGATGACCGCCAGCGCTGCCCAGCCGGCGGCGATCTTGCCGTAATGATGCTCCCAGACATGGTGGAACAGCAGCGGTCCGGTGGCGATCGAGAGCAGCAGGCCAGCGAAAGGCAGCGCCCACCACAGCGACATGGCAGCATCGGGCAGACCGCGGGCCTCGGCCGCGAAGGCCATTTGCGGAGACACAGCGGAAGCGAGTACACCTGCCGCGAAAGCCTTCCCCAACTGTGTGCAGCCCCCTCGATGCGTCACGATCCAGTCACTCCGAGATCGGGTCTTCGAGCCTCACCCCGGCATCGCGCATCCTCTTCAGCATCGCCTCGACCGAACCGTTGAGATCGATGCCGCGGCACGCGTCGAGCCGCACCGTCGTCTTGAAGCCTTGCTTGACCGCGTCGAGGGCCGAGAAGGCGACGCAGAAGTCGGTCGCCAGGCCAACCACGGTCACGGTGCCGATGCCGCGCTCCTTGAGGTAGCCGGCGAGCCCGGTCGGCGTCTTGTGGTCGTTCTCGAAGAAGGCGGAGTAGCTGTCAATATCGGGGCGGAACCCCTTGCGGATCACCAGCTCGGCCTTGGTCCAGGCGAGCCCCGAGTGAAAATCCGAACCGAGGCTGCCCTGGATGCAATGGTCGGGCCACAGAGTCTGCGGCCCATAGGGCATCTCGATTGCGCTGAAGGGCTGCGCCCCCGGATGGCTGGAGGCAAAGCTCGAATGTCCGGCCGGGTGCCAGTCCTGCGTCAGCACGACATGCTCGGCATGCCGGATCAGATCGTTGACCAGCGGCACGATTTCGTCGCCGCCGGCAACCGCCAGTGCGCCGCCGGGGCAGAAGTCGTTTTGCAGGTCGATGACAACAAGCGCTTCGTCGGCCATGGCGCCTCTCCTCTTCTACGTCTCGAACGGGGGATCGAGTGAAATACGCCGCTGATGCGACCGGATGCAGAAACTCGACCGGATGGCCGCCTGCGTCAACCTCCTACAGCGCCGCGCGTCCCCTTCGGACGCGCAAAGGACGCTGTAGCACTTTACTTTGCGCAGGATCCTTTCCGAAAATCGATTCCGATTTTTGGGGATCATGCGCGGACGTAACAAATGCATGGCGGCCGGGTTCCCTTAAACTCCGGCTTTGACAATTTCCGCCAGCTTGATATCATTTGCATACGAATGAATTTGGCCTGATCAGACATTGGCGGGGTTCGGGAAGACCCCACCTTTTGAAGGTCCCAATGGGAAGGCCTATTTTTTTGGAAGGCAAAGCGTGATCCGTTACGCGAAACCCGCCACGCTCGACGAGGCGCTCGCTCTGCTGGGCGAGGGCGCCTGGCGCGTGCTTGCCGGCGGCACCGATTTCTATCCGGCGCAGGGCGCCAAACCGTTCCGCGACAATGTTCTCGATATTAACGGCCTGGTCTCGCTGCGCGGCATTGCCGAGACCGAAACCCATTGGGTTTTGGGCGCCCGCACCACCTGGACCGACCTTGTCCGCCATCCATTGCCGGCGGCTTTCGATGCGCTGAAGCAGGCCGCGCGCGAAGTGGGCTCCCTGCAGATCCAGAATGTCGCCTCGATCGCCGGCAATCTCTGCAATGCTTCGCCTGCCGCCGATGGCGTTCCGGGACTGCTGGTGCTGGACGCCGAGGTCGAGCTGCGCTCTGCAGCCGCGACGCGTCATCTGCCGCTGCAGCAGTTCATTCTCGGCAACCGCCGCACCGCTTTGCTGCCGGGCGAACTGGTCACCGCCATCCGCATCACGAAGCGGGCCTCTGCCGGCACGTCGGCCTTCGTCAAGCTCGGTGCGCGGCGTTACCTCGTCATCTCCATCGCCATGGTGGCGGCGCGCCTCGTTGCCGAGAGTGGCATAGTCATGGAAGCCGCTGTCGCGGTCGGGTCCTGCTCGGCCGTCGCCAGGCGGCTCGCCGCTGTCGAAGCCGTGCTGGTGGGCAAGCCTGTCGGCCCGGCACTCGCCGATGCTCTCCTGTCCGCGCCGATGGCCGAGCTCTCGCCGATTGCCGACGTGCGCGGCAGCGCCGAATACCGGCTCGACGCAGCGCGCGAGCTTGTCGCTCGCGCCGTGCTGGGAGCCTGCGGGCTGACGAACGACAACAGCATGGTGGCGGCATGAGCCACTCCGAGATGATTGAAGCCCTGCCCGACCTCGTGCCGGGCCTCGGCATCGAGCGCGCCGAGATCGCCTTCGCCGTCAATGGCGCCGCCGTCTCGGTCAATGTGCCGCCGCTGCGCCGGCTGTCGCAGGTTTTGCGCGACGAATTGCAGCTGACGGGCACCAAGGTTGGCTGCGATGCCGGCGATTGCGGCGCCTGCACGGTGCTGGTCGACGGCGACGCCGTCTGCGCCTGCCTGATGCCGGCGGCCTCCGCAGCCGGGACGTCCGTAACGACCGTCGAAGGCCTCGCCGATGGCCGGCTCTCGGCTCTGCAGGCGTCCTTCCTGGCGCATGGCGCCGCGCAATGCGGCATCTGCACGCCGGCGCTGCTGGTCGCGGCAACGGCGCTGCTGGATGGCACGCCGAATCCGACCGAGACCGAGGTGCAGGATGCGCTGGGCGGCATCCTCTGCCGTTGCACCGGCTACAGAAAGATCATCGCGGCAGTGATGGATGCGGGACGGTTCGAGACGTCGACCGACGGCGCTGCCCCTCATCCGCCTGCCGGCACCCTCACCCCGTATAGTGACGGGGAGAAGGGAAGTGCTCCAGCGCCGACGCTCCCCGCTCCCCGTTCTTCACGGGGAGAGGGTAAGGGTGAGGGGCAGCGCCAACGTCATTCGTTGGAATTCAACTTTGAACGTAGAATGCCAACCACAGGGAATGCTGTAGGCGCCTCCCCGGTCCGGCTCGACGGCGTGCCAAAAATCACCGGCGCTGAAAAATTCGGCGGCGATGCCTTTCCCGCCGATGCGCTGGCTGTGCTGGTGGTCCGCTCGCCGCATTATCATGCCGGCTTCGCCTTCGGCGACCTGGAGGGCTGGGTGAAGTCGCATCCCGGCATCGCCGGCGTCTTCACCGCCGCCGACATCCCGGGAAAAAACTGTTTCGGCGTCATCGGTCCGTTTGCCGACCAGCCGGCGCTGGCCGAAGGCTTTGCGCGGCTGCGCGGCGAGGCAGTGGCGCTGGTCGCCGGCGAGCGCGAGGCCATGCTCGATCTCGACCTCCAGGATTTCCCGGTCCGCTGGACCGAGCTGCCGCATTTTCTGCAGCCCGGCGACGCGCAGGCAGAAGGGGCTGCGCTCATCCACGCGAACCGCCCGGCCAATTTGTTGACCAAGGGCTTTGTCGAGCGCGGCGACCCCGAGACGGCGCTTGGCGAGGCTGCTTACACGGTGTCCGGTGCCATCGACACCTCCTATGTCGAGCACGCCTATATCGAGCCGGAAGCCGGCCATGCCTACATGGACGGCGACACGCTGGTCGTCGTCGCCTGCACCCAGGCCCCCTACATGGATCGCGACGAAACGGCGAAGGTGCTCGGTCTTGCCGTCGACAAGGTGCGCATCGTGCCGACCGCGACCGGCGGCGGCTTCGGCTCGAAACTGGACGTTTCACTGCAGCCGCTCATCGGCCTTGTGGCACTGAAAACCGGCCGGCCGGCGGCGCTTGCCTACACCCGCACCGAATCGATGATGTCGACCACCAAGCGCCACCCCGCCGAGATGAAGGCGACGATCGGCACTGACGCCGAGGGCCATGTCACCGGCATGATCTTTTCCGGCGATTTCAACACCGGCGCCTATGCCAGCTGGGGCCCGACCGTCGCCAACCGCGTGCCGGTGCATGCCTCCGGTCCCTATGCGACGCCGAATTACCGCGCCGAAGGCCGCGCCATCCACACCCACGGGCCGATTTCCGGCGCCTTCCGCGGCTTCGGCGTGCCGCAGGCGACGATCATGCAGGAGACGCTCTATGATGAGCTCGCCGGCAAGCTGGGCATGGACCGGCTCGATTTTCGGCTGAAGAACTGCCTTCGGAACGGATCCGAAACGGTTACCGGACAGCGACTGGAGTCGGGCGTCGGCATATTCGAGTGCCTCGACTCCTTGCGGCCGCATTGGGCTCGCGCGAAGGCCGACGCAGATACATTCAACAATGCCAATACGAGCAAAAAGCGCGGCGTCGGCATCGCGTCCTGCTGGTATGGCTGCGGCAACACCTCGCTGCCCAATCCGTCGACCATAAGGGTCGGTATCTCGCCAGACGGCGACGTCATCCTGCACCAGGGCGCCGTCGATATCGGCCAGGGCTCCAACACCGTCATCGCCCAGATCTGCGCCGACGCACTCGGCCTGCCGCTGGAAAAATTCAAGCTGAGAACCGCCGACACCGCGATCAGCCCCGATGCCGGCAAAACATCGGCCTCGCGCCAGACTTTTGTCACCGGCAAGGCGGCCGAAAAAGCCGGCCGCGCCTTGCGCGAAAAGATCCTGCGTTTTGCCAATGTCTCGGAGAAAGCTGCCCTGCAATTGGACGGTCCGGTGATCGTCATTCGCGAGGGCGAAGCCACTCGGCGCATCGATCTCCCAGCCCTCGATGTCGATGCGGGCGGTTTCGTCTTCCGCGCCGAGGAGACCTACGATCCGCCGACGCTGCCGCTCGATGCCAAGGGCCAGGGCAAGCCTTACGCCGTCTATGGCTATGGCGCGCAGATCGCCGAACTCGAAGTCGATCTCAAGCTCGGCACGGTGAAGCTCTTGAAAATCACCGCCGCGCACGATGTCGGCAAGGCTATCAACCCGCTGCTGGTCGAAGGCCAGATCGAAGGCGGTATCGCGCAAGGCATCGGCATGGCGCTGATGGAGGAATACATCCCCGGTCGCACCGAGAATTTGCACGACTATCTCATCCCGACCATCGGCGATGTGCCTGAGATCGAGCACATATTGATCGAGGTTCCCGATCCGGAGGGACCGTTCGGCGCCAAGGGCCTGGGCGAGCATGTGCTGATCCCGACCGCACCCGCCATCCTCAACGCCATACGCCACGCCACCGGCGTTCTCATCACCAAGGTTCCGGCGACGCCGGCGCGCATCCGCGCCGCCATCCGCGAAAAAGATGGCATCCGCGACAAGGAGGCACGCCGATGAGCGAGCTTGCCGAACGCTTCGAAACCCACGATCCGGGCGAAAAGCTGGTGGCGGAAAAGATCCGCTGCGATGCCTGTCCGGTGATGTGCTACATCGCCGATGGCCGCACCGGCGCCTGCGACCGCTACGGCAATGTCGGTGGCCGCATCGTGCGTATGGACCCGCTGACCATCCTCGACCATGCGGCAGAGAGCGGCGCCGCGGTCGTGCCTTTCACTGCCGAGGGCGAGCAATGGGACGGCGAACTGGTCAACACCGGCCGCCGCTTCGTCACTGCGATCGGCGCCGGCACCACCTATCCCGACTACAAGCCGGCCCCCTTCATCGTCAGCCAGGAGGTCGAGGGCGTCGATCTGGTGACCGTGGTCACCGAAGGCATTTTTTCGTACTGCGGCGTCAAGGTGAAGATCGACACCGACCGCCATCTCGGTCCCGAAACGGCAATCGTGCGCGCGCAAGGCGAGCCGATCGGCCACGTCACGACAGGCGAGTATGGCTCGCAGATGCTGTCGCTGGGCGGCGTGCATCATCTGACCGGCGGCTCCAAGGCCGAAGGCCGGGCAACCTGTGACGCGATGCTCAGTCTGTGCAATCGCAAGCCGGTCGAACTGACCATCGATGGCGGCGCCACCATCATCGTCGAAGCCGGCAAACCACCTGTCATCGACGGCAAGCAGGAACACCGTATGCGGGTCGGCTGCGGCTCGGCCACGATCGGCATGTTCGCCACGCAATGGCGCGGCCTAGTCGACGAGGTGGTGGTGGTCGACGACCATATCACCGGCGTTGTCTCCGAGCATCAGGCCGGCAAGGTGCTGGGCTGGCAGGACACCGGCATCAAGATCATCGGCCGCCGCTCGACGCCGGGCCGCTATTTCAAGGTCTCCGAGCCCGGCCTTGGCTGGGGCGGCACCTCGATTTCCGACCCGCTGTCGATCCTCGGCGGATGGAACGCCAAGAAGGGCGCCCGCCCCGGCCTGTCGCTGCTGATGGTGTCGACCACCGGCGAGCAGTTCGCCTATTACGAACTCGACGACGAGTTGAAGCCGGTTGAAAAACCGTTCCCCGAGCGGCTGCAGAAATCGGTCGGCCTGATCGAGGACAATTGCGAGCCGGCGCTCTGCACCGTGCTGTTCATTGGCGGCGCCGGCGGCTCGCTGCGCGCCGGCGTCACCGAAAACCCGGTCAATCTCACCCGCTCGGTGCAGGGCCTGAAGACCTATGTCACCGTCGGCGGCGCTCCGGTCTATGTCTGGCCGGGCGGCGGCATCACGCTGATGGTCGACGTCATGCGCGTGCCGGAAGGCGCCTTCGGCTATGTGCCGACGCCGGCGCTGGTGGCGCCGATCGAATTCACGCTACGCCGCGACGACTATGTCCGGCTGGGCGGCTACGAGGCCGAGATACGCAGCGTCGAGGATATCGTTGCCAAAGGCGGCGAATATCTCAACCCGCGCCGCGGCTCAGGCGCCGCGGCCCACAATCCATGGCCGCCGCTGGCGCAGTTGCGCCGCGTCGGCTCGAACGGGGCCTCTTGATGCAAGGCCCGCAAGTCCACTGGCTGCAGGACGGCAAGCGGCTGCACCTCAACCACGGGCCGATCGACCTGATCGTCGAGGCCTTTGGTGAGGCGGCTGAGTGTCGTGCCGCCTACGATCAGGCGATCGAGCGCTTCCAGACGATCCTGATCGAGTTGGTCGAGGAGCTTCCCGAATTGCGGCTGCCGGCATTTTTCCTGGCGCCGCGCACCTTCGCCGGCCCGACGGCGCGGCGCATGGAAGCAGCCGTCATGCCCTTGGCGGAATGCTTCATCACGCCGATGGCCGCCGTCGCCGGATCGGTAGCCGACGAAATGCTCTCGGCATTGCTTGCCGGTCGCAAGCTCGACCGGGCCTATGTCAACAATGGCGGCGACAGCGCCCTCCATATCGGCAAGGGCCAGTCGATGAACCTGGCGATCGCCGGCACCGGCAACGGCATGGCCGACCGCCTCACCATTCGCTCGGCGGACGGCGTGCGCGGCGTCGCCACCAGCGGCTGGCGCGGCCGTTCGTTCTCGCTTGGCATTGCCGACGCCGTCACCGTGCTGGCCCGCACCGGCGCCGAGGCCGATGCGGCGGCGACACTCATCGCCAACGCCGTCGACCTGCCCGGCAATCCCGCCATCAAGCGCATTGCCGCGCAAGACTTGGCGCCCGACAGCGATCTCGGCGCGCGGCTGGTGACACAAGCCGTCGGCATGCTCGCGCGTGGCGATGTGGAGCGGGCGCTGGACAATGGCCTTGCCGTCGCCGAAGATTTTCGCCGGCGCGGCCTGATTGCCGCATCGGCGCTGTTTCTAGGTGGGGAAGCCCGCATCAGTGGTTCCATGGCGCTTGCCGCGCCCAACAAAAATCCAGGGAAGGAAGTTGCCCATGCCTGAGTTTCCGATCCGCAAGATTGCGGTTCTGACCGAAGAGATCTTTCACGATGGCGGGCCGGTCGCTGCTCTGCCGCGCCGCCGCGCTGCAGCCGTGGCCCTGGTGAAGAACCCGTTCGCCGGCCGCTACGTCGAAGAACTGCAGAGCGCCATGGACGATCTGAAGCCGCTTGGCCTGCTGCTCACCGACAAGCTCATTGCCGCATTGGGCGGCGACATCAAGCAGATCGACGCCTACGGCAAGGGCACCATCGTCGGTTCGTCAGGGGAGCTGGAGCACGGCGCGCTCTGGCATGTGCCGGGCGGTTATGCCATGCGCGAGCGGCTGGGCGACGCCAAGGCGATCGTGCCGTCGGCAACCAAGGTCGGGGCGTTCGGCTCGCGGCTCGACGTGCCGCTCGGCCACACCAACGCCGCCTATGTCCGCAGCCATTTCGACGCCATGGAGGTCGGCCTCAGCGACGGGCCGCGTGCCGACGAAATCCTGTTTTGCCTCGCTATGAGCTGCGGCCCGCGCGTGCACGACCGCATGGGCGGCCTGGCTGCAGGCGACATCAAGGCCTGGGATGGCCTGCGATGAGCGGCGGTGACAATCTTCTCAAGCTGGTCGAGGCCGAAGAGCCCGACGAACATGATTACCGCCTGCAGGAGCAGGTCGGCTTCATCCTGCGCAAGGCGCATCAGCGCCATGTCTCGATCTTTGCCGCCCAGATAAGCGACCTGACGCCGCCGCAATTTGCTGCACTTGCCAAGCTGCACGATGTCGGCGAGACCTCGCAGAACCAGTTGGGCACGCTGATCGCCATGGACGCGGCGACGGTCAAGGGCGTCATCGACCGGCTGAAGGCGCGAGGCCTGGTAGACCTGACCAAGCACGAGGTCGACAAGAGGCGGCTGCTGGTCAACCTCACGCCAGAGGGACGCGAGGCGATCGAACGGCTGATCCCGTTGGCCCGCGCCATCACCCAGGAGACACTGGCGCCGCTGACGGCCAAGGAAGCGGCCACGTTTATGCGGCTGCTAGCGAAGTTAGCCTGATTTAGGCCCGCAGCCGAGCGCCTTCAGGATCGAAGAATGGCATCGGCGCCACCACCGCGCGGGTCGGCTTGCCGTCAATGTCGATGCTGAGTTCGGTCCCGATGGCGGTGAACGGCAGCCGCAAATGCGCCGTCGCCAGAACTTTGCCTAAGGAATAGCCGTGATCGCTGTAGGTGACGACGCCGGCATCCTCGCCGTCGGCGAAAACCCTGGCATCCGTCGCGGCCGGCTTGTCACCGTCGAGAATCAGCCCGGTCCAGCGTTCGTCGAGCCCCTTGCCGCGAATTGTGAGCAATGCCTCGCGGCCGATGAACTCGCCCTTGTCGAACTTGATCCAGCGATCGAGCCCGACATGGAAGGGCGTACGGCTCTCGTCCATGTCGATGCCATGCGCCGGATAGGCCTTTTCCAGCCCGAGCGTGAACATGGCCAGCACGCCGTATGGCTTCAGGCCGAAATCGCTACCGGTCCGCATCAGCGCGTCCCAGACGGAAGTGGCCTCGTCCGCCGGCACGAACAGTTCGAAGCCGAGCTCGCCGGTCACCCCGGTGCGTGAGATCAGGACTTTGGTCTCGCCGACGCGCCCTGAAGTGAACGCCCAGCGTTTCAACTCATCGAGATCGGCATCCGAAACCAGTGCTTTCAGCAGCTCGCGTGAACGCGGCCCCTGTATCGTCGGAAAGGCGACGGCCGCCGTAATGTCGGTGACATAGGCCTTTCGCGCTTCAGCATGATGCTGCAGCCAGGGCAGCATCTTCAGTCGGTTGACCGAGCCGGTCACCAGCATGAAATGCTCCGATCCCAGCCGGAACACGGTGAGGTCGTCCATGATGCCGCCATCGTCGCGGCAGACGGTGGAATAGCGCACCTGGCCGGGCTTCATCGCGGCGGCATCGTTGACGATGACGTGGTTGACCAGCGCCTCGGCTTCCGGCCCCTTGATGTCCATCTTGCCCATGGTGCTGAGATCCTGCACGCCGACATTTTTGCGCGTGTTCAGGTGCTCGTCGGCGATGCCGGAATAAGTTTTGGCCGAGACGAACTCGCCGCCGACCCGGCCCATCGTCGCGCCCAGGCCGACGATGCTGTTGTAGAAAGGGGAGCGCCGCTCAACCACGAAACTTCTCCGTCCTGCATGAAAAACGGCAGCGCCAGACAGCGCTGCCGAGAGTATTTGTCGTCGGTCTCAGCTGCCGTATACGTCGAACGAAAAGTATTTGTCGTTGATTTCCTTGTACTTGCCGTTGGCGCGCAGCGCGTCGATGGCGGCACTGAACTTGTCGGCCAATTCCTTGTTGCCCTTCTGCAGCGCGATGCCGACGCCGGGGCCGTGAATGGCCGGATCTGCCGTCAACGTGCCGAGCAATTTGCAGCAGGCGCCGTCGGGCTTCTTCAGCCATTCGGTCAGGATGATCGAGCCGTCCATCATCGCGTCGAGCCGGCCATTGGCCATGTCGGTGCGGGCGTCGTCGCCGGTCGGATAGGCCTTAACGGTCGAGCCCGAGTATTTCTTCTCGGCGAAATTCTGGTGGATGGTGGCGCTCTGCACACCCAGCACCTTGCCCTTCAGATCGTCAGGCGACGTGCCTGCAATGGTCGAATCCTTCGGCACGGCGATGGCCGGTGGCGTCTGGTAATATTTGTGGGTGAACTCGACCTTCTCGGCCCGTTCCGGCGTGATGGTGATGTTGATGATGGCGTCGAACTTGCCGGCCTGCAGCGCCGGAATGGAACCATCGAAATCCTGTACGGAGAATTCGCACTCGGCCTTCATCTCGGCGCACAGCGCATTGCCGAGGTCGATGTCGAAGCCGCCCAGCGTGCCGTCCGAATTGGCATAGTTGAAGGGCGGATAGGCGCCCTCGGTGCCGATCCTGAGTTTCTCGGCAGAGGCAGCACCGGTCCCAAGCAGCAGGGCGGCGGACGCGGCAAGCACGAAACGACCGAAAAGACGCATGTTCCTGATCTCCGTTGACTAAGCAATTCCAGGGAAGGTGTTGGCGGTTTCCCGTCCGGAATTGCGCGAAAACAAGGATAGAAGTCTATGGTCTTTTGCAGACTCCACGGAGACGGAAACGACATGCTCTGCGGCGATCACGGCGCGGCAAGCCGTCCTTCCCCAGGAATCTTACTGTGATCTAAATTACAGACCGATCATGGACATGGGCGCATGCTCAGCTGGAAGTAGACGGTCGTGGGAGGGACCTGGGGATGGACCAGCAGGAATTCGTGCAGGAAGCCGCGCAGCGGCGCATAGACGACGACATCGCCAAGCGCATCAAGGTTCACCAGGCCAACATCGAGCGGCTCGAAACCGCAAGGGAAAGCGCCGGCAATCTCGAGGCGGCCGTCGCCAACCGGCCGCTGGTGATGCTGGCGCAGGGCGATTCCTGGTTCGACTATCCGCTCACCGGCAACGGCTTTCCGTTCGTCGACACCGACGTGATCGCGCAGCTGCGCCGCATCGGCTCGATGCCGCCGACCATCCTCAACCTTGCCCATCATGGCGATGCGGCGACCGACGAGATGTCGCTGCCCAAGCAGCAGCGCATGATCGCCGCCCTGCGCAACAAGGCCAACTGGCTGGACGGCAAGCCCGATGCCATCCTGTTCTCTGCCGGTGGCAACGACATTGCCGGCGACCAGTTCTGCATCTTCCTCGACTTCAATGATGGCCACGCCCCCGGGCTGAACAAGAACCGCTTCACCAAGGCGCTCGGCATGGTCGAGGCCTGCTATCTCGATTTGTTCGCGCTGCGCGACCGCGTCGCGCCAGGCGTGCCGATCTTTGGCCATTGCTATGATTTTCCGATCCCGAACGGAGCGCATCCGTCCTGTGTCGGCCCGTGGCTGAAACCGTCGCTCGATTTCTGCAACTGGACGGTCGCCAAGGGCACGGTCATCGTTCACGACGCGCTGGCGGCGTTCCGCGATGTGGTGAAGCGCCTGGCCGACGATCCCAACAACAATTTCCATCTGGTCGACACGCAGGGAACGTTGAAGGTGGCCGACTGGGCCAACGAACTGCATCCCGATCCCGCCGGCTTCAAGAAGATCGCGCAAAAATTCGCCGATGCGCTGAAGGCCAAGCTGCAGACCTGACGCGGCTCGGGCCTGTCGGCTGTCAGGTTCCGAACAGCTCATTGGCTTGTTCAACGGTGTAGTAACCAAGCCTGATGTCTTCGGCGACCAGTTTCGGGTCGCGCTCACGCGGATCACCATAGCCGCCGCCCCCGGGCGTGCCGACCCTCACGCGGTCGCCGGCCTTGAGCGCGATGTCCTGCTCCTTGGACAGATGCGGCGGCACATGTGCCTCGCCGTCGCGGAACACGGTCACCGTGTTCACCGCGCCGTCCTTGCCGCCGAGCGCGCCTTGCGGGCCGAAACGGCCATGGTCCATGACGAAGGACGCGCGCGCTTCGCCTCGCAAGATCTCGACCTCATAGGCGAGGCCGAAGCCGCCGCGCTGCTTGCCGGCGCCGCCCGAGCCTTCGCGCAAGGCATAGTGGCGGTAGAGAACCGGAAAGGCCTGCTCCATGATCTCGACCGGCGGCGATTTCGAAATGCCGATGGTCGAGCAGCCATTGGTCAGGCCGTCATGGCCGGAATTGCCGCCATAGCCGCCGCCGGAGATCTGATACATCACATAGTCGCGGCCGCGCGCCGGATCGTTGCCGCCCAGCGCGAAATTGCCGCTGGAGCCGGCGGGCGCGGCCGTCACCTTTTCCGGCAGCGCCTGCACCATCGCCGCGAACACCGCCTCGGCGATGCGCTGCGAGACTTCAGCCGCACAGCCGGAGACGGGACGCGGGTATTTGGCGTCGAGGAACGTGCCTTCCGGCCGCTTGACGATCAGCGGCTCGAAAGCGCCGGAGCTGATCGGCACATCAGGGAAAATATGGCGCATGGCGAGATAGACCGACGACAATGTCGTCGCCAGCACGCTGTTCATCGGCCCGGCACAGGGTTTTGACGAACCTGTGAAATCGAAGGTCAGCGTATCGCCCTGCTTCTCCACCGCGAGCGCGATGGTCAGCGGCTCGTTGACCACGCCGTCCGAGTCCACAAAGGCCTTCGAGCTGTAGGTGCCGTCGGGAATGGCGGAGATGTTGGCGCGCATCTGCTCGGCGGCGCGGCGACGCAGTTCGGCGATCGCCCCGACGACGGTTTCGTCCCCGTAACGATCGAGGATTCCATTGAGCCGGTCCTGACCGATCAGCAGTGCCGCGGCTTGCGCCCTTATATCGCCGATGCGCTGGTCGGCGACGCGGATGTTGGAGCAGATGATGGCGTAGATTTCGGTGTCGAGCACGCCCTTCTTGAACAGCTTGACCGGCGGCAGCCGCAGGCCTTCCTGCTCGACGGCTGTGGCGGAGGCGGAGAAGCCGCCCGGCACCGAGCCACCGATATCGGGCCAGTGGCCGGTATTCGATAGCCAGCAAAATATCTTGCCGTCGCGGTAGACCGGCATGGCGAAGCGCACGTCCATCAGATGCGTGCCGCCGAGATAGGGATCGTTGACGATGTAGATGTCGCCAGGTTCCGGCGGCAGGCAACGGCCGTTGGCGATCATCTCGATCACCGTCCTGGTCGAATACTGCATGACGCCGACGAACACCGGCAGGCCCTGGCTGCCTTGTGCGATCAGCGAGCCGTCGACGGCGGAGTAGATGCCGTCGGAGCGGTCATTGGCTTCGGCGATGACAGGCGAGAAGGCCGCGCGGGAGAAAGTGAGATCCATCTCGTCGCAGACCTGCTGCAAGGCTGCCTGCAGGACCGAAAGCGTGATGGCGTCGAGCTTTTGCATCTCAGGCCTCGCCAATGTGGATGATGATGTTGCCGTCGGCGTCAGAACGTGCGCGGTCGCCGGGTTCGAGCACGGTGGTGGCGTCCATCTGTTCGAGGATCGCCGGCCCTTCGATGACGGCATCGGGCGGCAACTTTTCGCGTGCGTATATCGGCGTATCGTGCCAGCGCCCTGCGTACCAGACAGGCCTTGTTTCGCGCAGCGCCTCGTCTAGCGTCTTTGTACGTCCGGCCGGGTCGATCAGCCGTGACAGGTCGATCGCCGGCCGCACGCCCGTCACCGACGTGTTGAGGTTGACCAGATTGGCGCGGATCTCCGGCAACTCGACCTTGAAGCGGGCGAAATAGGCTTTTTCGAACAGCACCTGCAACTCCTGCCTTGTCACCGATGAAGACGGCAACGGCACGTTGATGATGTGGGTCTGGCCGACAAACTGCATGTCGGCGGAGTGCGTAACGCGGATCGTTTCCGGCTTCACCGCTTCCTTGCCGATCAGTTCCTCGCCTTCCCCGCGG
This sequence comes from Mesorhizobium sp. M0772, assembly GCF_040320135.1. NCBI lineage: Bacteria > Pseudomonadati > Pseudomonadota > Alphaproteobacteria > Hyphomicrobiales > Phyllobacteriaceae > Mesorhizobium > Mesorhizobium sp. M0772. The sequence goes on from NZ_JAMYPB010000005.1 coordinate 18,632, forward strand.
TGACGTTCCAGCACCTCGCGAAGCCGGGCTTCATCAAGCACGGCGACCGGCTGGTTGATGGTGTTGACGAAGTCATGGCGCAGATCGGCCACGACGCAGCCGAGCGCGTTGGTGATGCCCGGACGGGCCGGCACCAGCACGCGGGGCAGGCCGAGTTCGCGCGCCAGCGCGGTTGCATGCAGCGGCCCGGCGCCGCCGAAGGCGAACAGTGCGAAATCACGCGGATCATGGCCGCGCGACACCGAGACCATGCGGATGGCGCCGGCCATCTTCATGTTGCCCAGGCGCAGCACCGCGCCCGCCGCTTCGACGCCGGAGAGGCCGGTGGCCTTGCCTATTCTGTCTTCGAAGATGCCGGTGACGCGCTCGACGGTGACCGGATTTTCGACCGCCAGCAGCTTTTTCGGCGCCAGTCGCCCGAGCACCAGATTGGCGTCGGTGATGGTCGGCTCCAGGCCGCCGCGGCCGTAGCAGATCGGGCCGGGATTGGCGCCGGCACTTTCCGGGCCGATCTGGATCAGGCCGGCCGCATCGACGCGGGCGATGGAGCCGCCGCCGGCGCCGACCGTATGCACCGCCACCATCGGCACATGGATCGGCATCGCATATTCGATCTCGATCTCGTTGGAGACGGCGGGCTCCGCATTGCGGATCAGCGCCACGTCGGTCGAGGTGCCGCCCATGTCGTAGGTGACGAGGTTTTCAAAGCCGGCGCGCTTGCCCGTGTAGGCCGCGGCAATGACGCCCGAGGCTGGTCCGGACATCACGGTCTTGGCCGATTCCCTGGTGACGAAACGGGCCGAGATCATGCCGCCATTGCCGTTCATGATCAGGAAGTCGCGGGCATAGCCCTTGGCGGCCAATTCCTTGCGCAGCCGCTCGACATAGCGCTCGAGGATCGGCTGCACCGAGGCGTTGACCGCGGCGGTCACGCCGCGCTCGAATTCGCGGGCTTCCGACAGCAGCGCATGGCCAGTCGTGATGTAGCCGTTCGGCCAAAGCTCGGCAGCGATTTCGGCGGCGCGCCGCTCATGCCCAGGGTTGGCGTAGGAATGCAGGAAATGGATGACCAGGGACTCGCAGCCGAGGTCGACCAGTGCCTTGACTGCCGCACGCATCTCGGCCTCGTCGAGCGGCGTGCGCACCGCGCCCGACGCCTCGACGCGCTCCGACACTTCGAGCCGGAGATCGCGCGGGATGATCGGAACGAAGCTTCCGGTCATGCCGTAGGGCTGCGGCCGTGTGCGGCGGCCAAGCTCGATCACGTCGCGAAAACCGCGCGTGGTGATCATGCCGGTTTTCGCCAGCCTGCGTTCCAGCACCGCATTGGTGGTGGTGGTCGTGCCATGCACGATGAGGTCGATGCCGTCTATGGCAAAGCCTGTGGCGCCCAGCGCTGAAACCACGCCGAACGCCTGATTGTCGACCGTCGTCGGCGTCTTGGCGATATGCACCTTTCCGCCATCTTTGCCGTCGATCAAAATGAGGTCGGTGAAGGTTCCGCCGACATCGATGCCGGCAACGACGTCGCCCGCGGAATCCGGCTGCTTCACCGAAAAATTCTCTTTCATTGTCGAAACCCGAAATGCCAGGACTATGAATATGCCGCAGTTTGGAAAGCTGTTTTAGCGTGGTATCTTGACACAAATATCGTTTGTATACTAATAAATTTGGGACACAAGAGCTCACTGCTTTGGAGTGTGTGAACGGCACGCCGGGACCTGAAGGGTCTGGGCGCGCAGGAAACGGTTTGGCGCCCGCGTAGTGGCTTGGGCAAGACAGAGTTGGATTGATGAACACCACATCCGCACTCAACACCGCCGGCGCCCGTCCGCTGCAGTTTCCGATTCCGGCCAACGTCTATGCCGAAACCGTCGTCTCGGTGAAGCATTACACCGACCGCCTGTTCTCGTTCCGCATCACCCGTCCGCAGTCGCTGCGCTTCCGCTCCGGCGAGTTCGTCATGATCGGGCTGCCCAATGCCGAAAAGCCGGTGTACCGCGCCTACTCGGTGGCAAGCCCGGCCTGGGACGAAGAGCTGGAATTCTTCTCGATCAAGGTGCCGGACGGCCCGCTGACCTCCGAACTGCAGAAGATCCAGGTCGGCGACACCGTCATCATGCGCCAGAAGTCGACCGGCACGCTGGTTGTCGACGCGCTGACCCCGGCAAAGCGCCTGTTCATGATCTCGACCGGCACCGGAATTGCGCCCTTCGCCAGCCTTCTGCGCGACCCCGATACCTACGAAAAATTCGATCAGGTCATCCTGACCCACACCTGCCGCGACAATGCCGAACTGACCTATGGCCAGGAACTGGTGGCGGCGCTCGAAAACGATCCGCTGATCGGCGAACTGACCGGCGGCCGCGTCACCCTCTACAATTCGACGACCCGCGAAGAATCGGCGCGGATGGGCCGCATCACGGCGCTGATCGGCTCGGGCAAGTTCTACGCCGACCTCGGCATCGAGAAGCTCAATCCTGAGACCGACCGGATCATGATCTGCGGCTCGATGCATATGCTGAAGGACGTCAAGGAAATGGCCGAAAGCCTCGGCTTCCATGAGGGTTCGCTCAGCCATCCCTCGACCTTCGTCGTCGAGCGCGCTTTCGTCGGCTGACATCAGCCGGCGCCTCGGCGCCACGTTTTGGATTGACGTTTTGACCATGTGGTCAAAATTCAGCTGCTTTTGCCGCCTTTTTCCGTTATGAGCCCTTGAAGGACTCGTGAAGCATCGATTCACGGGCTATCTTCGGCGTGTGTCGCCCAAACCGTGATGCGGTTCGGGAGCAACGACACGCACCACGACGTAAAATCGTCGAGCGAAAGGGCAGGAGATGAGCAGCACAATCCGCGAGGCCGATCTCGGCGCGTCCAAGGTCACGCCGCTGCCGGCACGTGCGGCCGCCAACACGCCCGTGCCGCAAAGCCACGGTATTGCCCGCAACACCGGCATGCGGCTCGATCTCGGCTTCATGGAATCGGTGCGCTCGGTCAACCGCTCGGCGCTGGAACGCAGGGTCGCCAGCCTCACAAAGCGGCGCTCGATCAAGGCTGACAACCAGGCCGCCTGGCTGCTGCGCGCGGTCTCCTGCATGGATTTGACGACTCTGAATTCCAACGACACCGAAGAGCGGGTGCGCCGCCTATGCGCCAAGGCGATCAACCCGTTCCGTCGCGACATCGTCGAGGGGCTTGGCATCGAGGGCGAGAAAATCCGCCCGGCAGCGGTCTGCGTCTATCATCCCTTCGTCGCGACGGCTGTTGATGCCGTGCGCGGCACCGGCATCCATGTCGCCGCCGTCTCCACCGCCTTCCCGCACGGCCTTGCGCCGCTGTCGACGCGCCTGCAGGAGATCGAGGCCTCGGTCCGCGACGGCGCCGACGAGATCGACGTGGTCATCCCGCGCGGCCTGGTCTTCGGCGCCAAATGGCAGGAACTCTACAACGAGATCGTCTCGATGCGCGAAGCCTGTGGCGATGCGCATTTGAAGGTCATTCTCGGCACCGGCGACCTCGCCACGCTGCGCAACGTCATGCTGGCCTCGATGGTGGCGATGATGGCCGGCGCCGATTTCATCAAGACCTCGACCGGCAAGGAAAGCGTCAACGCCACGCTGCCCGTCGGCCTTGCCATGGTGCGCGCCATCCGAGCCTATTTCGAGGAGACCGGCTTTCTCATCGGCTTCAAGCCGGCCGGCGGCATCTCTACAGCCAAGGCTTCGCTCGACTGGCTGGTGCTGATGAAGGAGGAGCTCGGCCGGCCATGGCTGGAGCCAGACCTGTTCCGCTTCGGCGCCTCGAGCCTGCTGACCGATATCGAGCGCCAGCTCGAGCACCATCTGACCGGGCATTATTCGGCCAATCACCGCCACGCAATGGCGTGAGGCGGATGAAGGCCTTGAACGTCGTGTTCCTTCGCGCCTCCCTCTGTCCTGCCGGACATCTCCCCCACTTGGGGGGAGATTGGCTAACGTCGGCGATTTCGCCAATTGTCGACGTTTCAGAGCCGACAGGCGCGAAGGCTAATCTCCCTCCTTGTGGGGGAGATGTCCGGCAGGACAGAGGGGGGCGCCACAGAGCGCCTGCCAAGACGATTATCTGGAGCGCGTCATGAACATTCTCGAACGCTATCACGCCATGGAATACGGCCCGGCGCCGGAAGCCCGCACCGAGGCCGATGCCTGGCTTGCCGGACGCGATTTCGGCAAGGCGCTGTTCATCGACGGCGGCTGGAAGGCAGCAGGCGGCGGCAAGACCTTCGAGACCAGCGAACCCTCATCCGGCAAGCTGCTGGCCAAGATCTCCGATGCCAGCGCCGCCGATATCGACGCAGCCGTCGCCGCAGCCACCAGGGCCTTACCGAAATGGTCGGCATCCTCGGGCTACCAGCGCGCAAAAGTGCTTTACGCCATTGGCCGCGCGATGCAGCGTCATCAGCGCCTGTTCGCAGTGCTTGAGTCAATCGACAACGGCAAGCCGATCCGCGAAAGCCGGGACATCGACGTGCCGCTGGCCATCCGCCATTTCATCCATCATGCCGGCTGGGCTCAGGCGCTGGACAAGGATTTCCCAGGCCACAAGGGTGTCGGCGTCGTCGGCCAGATCATCCCATGGAATTTCCCGCTGCTGATGCTGGCCTGGAAGATTGCGCCGGCGCTCGCCGCCGGCTGCACGGTGGTGCTGAAGCCGGCCGAGTTCACGCCGCTCACCGCCATCCTGTTTGCCGAGATCTGCGAGCGTGCCGGCGTGCCCAAGGGCGTCGTCAACATCGTCCAGGGTGGACCTGAAGCGGGCGTCGCCATCGTCAACCATCCCGGCATCCAGAAGATCGCCTTCACCGGCTCTTCGGAGGTCGGCAAGATCATCAGGAAAGCCACGGCTGGATCGGGCAAGAAGCTGTCATTGGAGCTTGGCGGCAAATCGGCCTTCATCGTCTTCGAGGACGCCGATCTCGATAGCGCCGTCGAAGGGCTGGTCGATGGTATCTGGTTCAACCAGGGCCAGGTCTGTTGTGCCGGGTCGCGGCTTCTGGTGCAGGAAGGCATAGCCGATGCCCTGATTGCCAAGGTCAAGGTCAGGATGAGCCGGCTTCGCGTCGGCAGCCCGCTCGACAAGAACACCGATATCGGACCGCTGGTCGATTTGACGCAACTGGACCGCGTCAAGGGCCTGGTCGCCGAAGGCGCGAGACAGGGCGCCGTCTGCTGGCAGCCGGATGCCGTTCTGCCGTCTTCCGGCTACTACCACCTGCCGACGCTCGCCACCGGTGTTTCGCCGTCAAATATATTGGCGCAGGAAGAGGTGTTCGGTCCGGTTCTGGCCACCATGACCTTCCGCAACACCGAGGAAGCGATCGAGCTTGCCAACAACACGCGCTATGGGCTGGCCGCCTCGGTGTGGAGCGAAAACATCAACCTCGCGCTGCATGTCGCGCCGCAATTGAAGGCCGGCGTCGTCTGGGTCAACGGCACCAACATGTTCGACGCCGCCTGCGGCTTCGGCGGCTATCGCGAAAGCGGCTTTGGCCGCGAGGGCGGGCGGGAGGGCATGTTCGAATATCTCTCGGCAAAACTGCCGCTTGGTCCCGTGATCAAGCCGGCGACCTCTTCGGCGCAGCCCGTCGAGCAATCGGATGGCGGCGCCATCGATCGTACGGCCAAACTGTTCATCGGCGGCAAGCAGGTGCGGCCCGATGGTAATTATTCGCTTTCTGTCGCCACTGCCATGGGCAAGCTGGCCGGCGAAGTCGGTCTCGGCAGCCGCAAGGACATCCGCGACGCCGTTGCCGCCGCCCGCGCCTGCACAGCCTGGCCGGAAGCGACCGCGTACAACCGTTCCCAGGTGCTCTATTATCTCGCAGAAAACCTGTCCGGCCGAATCGGCGAATTTACCGCACGCTTGACCGAACTGACCGGCGCCAACGCCAAGGCCGCGCGGGAGGAAGTAGAACAGTCCATCGAGCGGCTCTTCCTCTATGCCGGCCTTGCCGACAAGTTCGAGGGCAGGGTGCATCAGCCACCGGCCCGCGCCGTCACGCTCGCTTTGCACGAGCCGGTCGGCGTCCTCGGCATCGTCGCCCCGGACAGCGCGCCGCTGCTCGGCTTCATCTCCCTGATCGCACCTGCGCTTGCCATGGGCAACACGGTAGTGGGCGTGCCGTCGGAAAAATACCCGCTGCTCGCCACCGATCTCTACCAGGTGATCGAATATTCCGACGTTCCGGCAGGCGCCATCAACATCGTCACCGGCCGCAGCGCCGAACTTTCCGGCGTGCTGGCCAAGCATGACGATGTCGACGGGCTCTGGCTGTTCGCCGATGCCGACACTTGCGCCAAGGCGGAGGCCGATTCCGTCGGCAATCTCAAGCGCGTCTGGACCGGCAACGGCCGCAGCCTCGACTGGGCGTGCGACGAGGCCGCCGGCGATGCCCTGCTGCGCCGCGCCGTCGAAGTGAAGAACGTCTGGGTGCCATACGGCGACTAATGCCGCCTGAAACGCGCTGTGCTTGAGCGAACCATGGCAGCGTCACTCGTTGCCCGGTTGTCATACATGTTGTTGCATCAGAGCAAGCGATGTGCATTACATCGGCCGTCGCGAAGGTGATCGCGTTCGGGCTTGACGCCCGGACGTGTGTTCTTTAACCAGAAAAAACATTTGTTATTTTGGACTGATGGATTGTGCAGGCCGCATAGTCGCGCCTGTCTGGCACAGGACGCCCCGGTTAGCCGGCAGTAAATCGGGCCGAGAAGTGGCCAAAGAGGGCGAGGAGAAACGCATGGCGGATCTGGCAGGCAAGGTCGTTGTCGTCACGGCGGCGGCGCAAGGCATTGGCAGAGCGAGCGCTCTGGCCTTCGCCAAGGCAGGTGCCGTCGTGCACGCCACCGACATCAACGAGGCGCTGCTGGCCGAACTCGCCAAGACCTCCGGCATCGAGACCCGCAAGCTCGACGTCCTCAACGATGATGCCGTGATATCGGGCTTCGCCGAAATCGGCCGCGTCGACGTGCTGTTCAACTGCGCCGGCTTCGTTCATTCCGGCTCGATTCTCGAGATGAAGGATGCCGATCTCGATTTCGCCTTCAATCTCAATGTCCGCGCCATGATCCGCACCATTCGGGCCGTGCTGCCCGGCATGCTGGAGCGCGGCGACGGCTCGATCATCAACATGTCGTCCGTCGCCGGGGCCGGGAAGGGTGTGCCCAGCCGTTTCGCCTACGGCGTCACCAAGGCGGCCGTGATCGGCCTGACCAAGGCGGTCGCGGCCGACTATGTCGCCAAGGGCATTCGCTGCAACGCCATCTGCCCCGGCACAGTCGAAAGCCCGTCGCTGCAGGACCGCATGCATGCGCAGGGCGACTATGACGCCGCCCGCGCGGCCTTCATCGCCCGCCAGCCGATGGGCCGTCTCGGCACGCCCGAGGAAATCGCCGATCTTGCGGTTTATCTGGCCGGTGCCACTTACACCTCGGGGCAGGCCTATAATATCGACGGCGGCTGGTCGATCTGAGCATAGTCTCGATACGCAGGTTCCGGGTCGACCAGTCCTAAAGTCCGGCTTGCCCCAGGTCGGGTCCGATAGCCAGAGTCCGCCCAGTCATCGCTTGGCGGAGCGAGTTTTGAAAACGGCCTTGGGCCACAATTTGGAGAGCAAGATGAAACTGCTGCGCTATGGCGAGATAGGGAACGAACGCCCCGGCCTGCTCGATGCGGATGGCACGATCCGCGATCTTTCAGGTCATGTCGCCGACATTGCCGGCAAGGCGCTCGATCCGGCATCGCTCGAGACATTGTCGAAGCTCGATCCGAAGTCGCTGCCGGTGGTTTCCGGCAAGCCGCGCCTCGGCGCCTGCGTCGCCGGCACGGGCAAGTTCATCTGCATCGGCCTGAATTATTCCGATCATGCCTCCGAAACCGGCGCCACCGTGCCGCCGGAGCCGATCATCTTCATGAAGGCGAGTTCGGCCATTGTCGGCCCCGACGATGATGTGCTGATCCCGCGCGGTTCGGAAAAGACCGACTGGGAGGTTGAACTCGCCGTGGTCATCGGCAGAAAAGCCAAATATGTCAGCGAAGCCGAGGCGCTGGATTATGTCGCCGGCTATGCCGTTGCCCATGACGTGTCCGAGCGAGCCTTCCAGGCCGAGCGCCAGGGCCAGTGGACCAAGGGCAAGAGCTGCGACACGTTCGGTCCGACCGGGCCGTGGCTTGTCACCAAGGACGAGGTTGCCGATCCGCAGAACCTCAAAATGTGGCTGACGGTCAACGGCAAGACGATGCAGAACGGCTCGACCAGGACCATGGTCTACGGCGTCGCCTATCTCGTTTCCTATCTCAGCCAGTTCATGTCGCTGCATCCTGGCGACATCATCTCCACCGGCACCCCGCCCGGCGTTGGGCTGGGCATGAAGCCGCCGGTGTTCTTGAAGGCTGGCGATGTGGTGGAACTGGGCATCGAGGGGCTCGGCCAGCAGAAGCAGACCTTCAAGGCGGATGTTTAGCCATCTCTTCTCTTGAGCGTTTCACCGTTTGGCGGCGAAACGCTCAATCTCTTTGTTTGCCGGGCGGCTGGCGCCTCTTGTCAGCGCCAGCCCAGAGCCGGCGCGACGTGCTTCAGGATCGCCTCGATGACGTGGGCGTTGTACTCGACGCCGAGCTGGTTGGGGACGGTCAGAAGCAGCGTGTCGGCCTCGGCGATCGCTTCGTCCTCTTTCAGCTGATCGATCAGCACATCGGGCTCCGCGGCATAGGAGCGGCCGAAGACGGCAAGCTTCTCAGGCTCGATATAGCCGAAATGATCTTCGCTGCTGCCGCCGCCGAAATAGGCGCGGTCGCGGTCGTTCACCAGCGCAAAGATGCTGCGGCTGACCGACACGCGCGGCTCGCGCGCATGGCCGGCCTCCTTCCACGCCGCGCGATAAGCGCGGATCTGTTCGGCCTGCTGGATGTGGAGCGGCTGGCCGCTCTCATCGAACTTCAGCGTTGAACTTTGCAGGTTCATGCCGAGCTTGCCCGCCCATTCGGCGGTGGCGTTGGTAGCGGCACCCCACCAGATCCGGTCGCGCAGGCCGGCCGAGAATGGCTCGAGCCGCAGCATTCCCGGAGGATTGGGGAACATCGGCCGCGGATTGGGTTGCGCGAAACCTTCGCCGCGCAGCACGTCCAGAAACACCTCGGCATGGTTGCGCGCCATGTCGGCATCGCTTTTGCCGTCCTGCGGCACGTAGCCGAAGTAGCGCCAGCCGTCGATCACCTGCTCCGGCGAACCGCGGCTGATGCCAAGCTGCAGCCGGCCACCGGCGATCAGGTCGGCAGCACCCGCATCCTCGGCCATATACAGCGGATTCTCATAGCGCATGTCGATGACGGCGGTGCCGATCTCGATGCGGCTGGTGCGGGCGCCGACCGCGGCCAGAAGCGGAAACGGCGAAGCGAGCTGGCGGGCAAAATGATGGACGCGGAAATAGGCGCCGTCCGCGCCCAGCTCCTCGGCGGCGACGGCCAGGTCGATCGACTGCAGCAGCGCGTCGGACGCCGAGCGCGTCTGCGACTGCAACGAGGGCGACCAATGGCCGAAGGAAAGAAAGCCGATCTTCTTCATGCGCGTATCCTGTTCTTTGATTGCAGTTGCCTACTTCGTCGCCCACGCGATTGGGTTCAATCGACACTGACACAACGCAGTGTCAATGCCGCCGGCCCTTGACGGTTTCGCAACGTTACCCATCAGCGCGCAAAGGACCAGGCCATGGTCCCCGGCGATGCCTTGTGCGGTCGGGTCAGCATCTGCCGCGGCGCTTTTGGGGCCAAATGAACCAACCAAAGGCGATGTCCCGCAAACTCCATTCGCTTCAGAGCCCGGTTTTGAAATCTTCTCGCTCATTTAATTCTACAAAATCGGTAGGCTTAATGCGGATAGTGCGTTTGCGAGAAGGAGCCTCGGATGTCAAAAAAGCTGGTGGTGGGGTTGTCCGGCAACCTGACCCGTCCGTCCAAGACGAAGGCATTCGTCAGCCACATCGCCGGTGAGGTGGCGAGCCGGGCCGGCTCGGCTTTGAGCGTTTTCGACATCGAGGATCTCGGCCCGTCCTTTGCGCCTGCAAGACAGCTTGGCGATCTCGATCCGGCGGCGCGCGGTATTATCGAGCAGCTGCTCGGCGCCGACGTGCTGGTGGTCGGCTCCCCGACCTTCAAGGGCAGCTACACCGGGCTGTTCAAGCACTTCTTCGACCTGCTCGACCCGTCGTCGCTGCGCGGCAAGCCGATCATCCTGGCGGCAACAGGCGGCGGCGAGCGTCATTCGCTTGTCGTTGAACACCAGTTGCGGCCGTTGTTCGGCTTCTTCGAGGCGCAGACCCTGCCGACCGCGATCTACGCCTCGGACAAGGACTTTGCAGATGGCGTGCTGGTGTCAGAGGCAGTCAAGGCGCGAGCCCGGCAGGCGGTCGCCGAGGCATGCCGGGTGGCCGGCGTGCCCTACAGCGTCGTCCTTGCCGCCTGAAACCACGATCCGCGACGCAATATTCCATCCCGCATAGACCAGAAGGACGCCTGCAATGACTCGAGCCAGCAAGTCCGATAGCAGGCCGCGGCAGATCAAGCTCGGCGCCTTCCTGCCCGGCGGCGGGCAGCATATCGCCGCCTGGCGTCATCCCGATGCGCCGGCCGACGGCGCCACCAATTTCGAGTTCCACAAGCAACTGGCGCTGACCGCCGAGCGCGGCCTGTTCGACGCCTATTTCCTGGCCGACAATCTGACGGTCGGCCTCGGCGCCCGCGAGGGCGGCAATGCCAAGATCGCCGGTTTCGAGCCGGTGACGCTGTTTGCGGCGCTGGCGCCGCTGACGACGCATCTCGGCTTCATCGCAACGGCGTCCACCACTTATGAGGAGCCTTACACGCTGGCGCGCAAATTCGCTTCGCTCGACCTGTTGTCGAACGGCCGCGCCGGCTGGAACGTGGTGACCTCGGCCGGCGACGAAACGGCACGCAATTTCAACCGCGACGTCCAGCCCAGCCATGCCGAGCGCTATGCCAGGGCGCATGAGCATGTCGAGACGGTCAAGGCGCTGTGGGACAGCTGGGAGGATGACGCCTTCATCCGCGACAAGCAGTCGGGCCGTTTCTACGACAAGGACAGATTGCACGACATCGACCACAAGGGCGAGCATTTCAGCGTCAAGGGTCCGCTCAACGTGCCGCGCCCGGTGCAGGGGCATCCAGTTGTCGTACAAGCCGGGCAGTCGGAAGACGGACGCGGGCTTGCCGCGCACTCGGCCGAGGTCATCTTCACCGCCCATCAGAAGCTCGAGACGGCGCAGGAATTCTACCGAGACATCAAGGCGCGCGTGGCTGAAGTCGGCCGCGATCCCGACCAGGTGCTGATCATGCCGGGCGTCGCGCCCTTCGTCGGCCGCACCGAGGACGAGGCCCGCGCCAAATACCAACAGCTCAACGACCTTATCCTGCCCGAGGACGGTGTTGCGCTCCTCAACGGTCTTGCCGGCCAGACGCTCGACATCAGGGGCTATCCGCTCGACGGCCCGTTGCCGCCGAGCAAGGAAACCGAAGGCATGAAGAGCCGCCAGGCGCTGATCCGGCAGATTGCCGACGAGCACAATTTCAGCATCCGCCAGCTTTACCAATGGGTAGCGACGGCGCGCGGCCACTACACCATCGTCGGCAGCGTCACGCAGGTCGCCGATCAGCTGGAGGAATGGTTCACCAGCGAGGCGGCCGACGGCTTCAACATCCTGCCGCCCTGGCTGCCCGGCGCGCTCGACGATTTCGTCGACCTGGTCATTCCCGAACTGCAACGGCGCGGCCTGTTCCGCACGGCTTACGAAGGCCGCACGCTGCGCGAGAATCTCGGCCTCAGGCGCCCGGAAAATCCATGGACCGTCGCCCGCTCGACCGTCCTTGCCGCCGAATGACCTTGGCAATCGAAGGGGTGAAGCAATGACGCTGCAGCACATCGATCGGCAGATCACGGTTCGCCGCAGTGGTGGCGAAACCGGGCTCGGCACCGACTTCCTGCGCCTCGGCGGCCGGGCTGCTGTTCGCTTCCTGAAGCGCTACGGCGTGCTTGCCGGCTTCCTGGCGCTCTGGCAGGTGGCGAGCAGCGTCGGATGGGTCAATGCGGCGGTGCTGCCGCCGATCGACATGATCGTCGAAGCGCTCTGGAAGGGGCTTGCCGGCGGCAGCCTGCTCGGCGACATCGCCATCAGCCTGCAGCGCGCCGGCATCGCCTTTGCCGCAGCCGTCGCCGTCGCCATTCCGCTCGGCCTGTTCATGGGCCAGGTGCGCCCGGTCGAAACCGCGCTCGATCCGATCCTGCAGGTGTTCCGGCAGACGTCGGCGCTGGCGCTCTATCCGGTGTTCATCCTGCTCTTGGGACTTGGCGAGACCTCGAAGATCTTCGTCATCTTCTGGGCGACGCTGTTTCCGCTGCTGCTCAATACCACCAGCGGCGTCAAGGAAGTCGATCCCAAGCTGCTTGAAATGGCGCGCGTCTATGGTGCGAGCCGGCTCACCGTGTTTCGCCGCGTCGTACTGCCGGGCGCCGTGCCGTCGATCTTCGTCGGCTTGCGGCTGAGCGCCACCACGGCGCTGCTGCTGCTGATCGCGTCCGAGATGATCGGTGCCAACAAGGGCATCGGCTTCCAGGTGATGAACGCGCAGTACAATTTCCAGATCCCGCTGATGTTTGCGGCAATCGTCATCCTCGCCGGGCTTGGCCTGATCGCCAACCAGGCATTGGTCACCCTGCAGCGGCGGCTCTGTCGCTGGAGCAATCCTGTCAACTGAGCAGTCCGCCCCTCACCGTTTACCTCCAGGAAGGACCCGATCATGAAAATCACCCGCCGTTCGCTGCTTGCCGGCGCGCCGCTTGCCGCCGGCCTCATCGCCGCCGGCCTGCCGCGCATGGCCTTTGCGCAAGCCGCAGCCGTCAAGTTCCGCTACCTCGCCAGCCGTGGCAGCATCTCCCCGCACGAGCTGGCCGACGAGCTTGGCTACTTCAAAGGGCTCGGCGTCGAGCTGGAGAATGTCGGCTATTCCTCGGGCGGACCGGAATCGCTGTTTGCGCTGTCTTCCGGCAGCGTCGACATCGGCTCGGCCGCCACCGCGGCGGTGATCAACTCGATCTCCGGCGGCAACGACTTCGTCGCGGCGTATCCGAGCAACGGCATCAACAAGGATGTGAAGAGCGTCTTCTACGTGCTGGAAGACAGCCCGATCAAATCGATCGCCGACATTGCCGGCAAGACCATCTCGGTCAACACGCTCGGCGCTCATCTCGACTATACGGTGCGTGAGGCCCTGCACAGCGTGGGCCTGCCGCCGACCGCCGCCAACCTCATTGTCGTGCCCGGCCCGCAGCTTGAGCAGACGCTGCGCTCGCGCCAGGTCGACATTGCCGGCCTCGGCTACTGGCAGGCGACCTTTGCCGGCGCGCTGGTCGCCAACGGCGGCGTGCGCGGCGTGTTCGACGACACCCAGGTGCTCGGCGAACTCGCCGGCGGCTTCGTCGTACTCAGGCGCGACTTCATTGCCGCCAACCCGGATGCGGCGCGCAACTTCGTCGAACAGTCGGCGCGCGCCTCGGACTGGTCGCGCCAGAACCCGGACGAAGCCCGCAAGGTGCTGGCCACTATCCTCGACAAGCGCGGTGAAAACGGCGATCTCGCCCGCTACTGGACCGGCTTTGGTCTGCGCGAAGGTGCGCAGGCGACCGATCGCGACATCGACTTCTGGGTCGCGGTGCTGGAGCGCGACGGCCGTCTGGCCAAGGGCAAGCTGAAAGCCGCCGACATTCTGTACCGGCCCGGCGAAACCAAGATCAACTGAGCTTTGAAACAGCTGAGAGATAAGATGGCCGGTTCCAACCGTGGCGGAGAGGTCTCGATCCGCGACCTGTCCAAATCCTTCAGCCTCGGCGGGCGCCAGCTTGCCGTGCTGCGGACGCTCAACCTCGACATTCGTTCGGGGGAATGCCTGGTCATTGTCGGCGCCAGCGGCTCCGGCAAGACCACGCTGCTGCGTATTCTGGCCGGGCTGGAGGCGGCCGACAGCGGCGGTGTCGCGATCGACGGCCAGCCGGTGCATGGCGTCGGCGCCGAGCGTGCCGTGATCTTCCAGGAGCCGCGGCTGCTGCCGTGGCTGAGCGTGCTCGGCAATGTCGCGTTCGGCCTCGAAGTGCGCGGTGTTCCCAAGAGGCAGGCCGAGGAACGCGCCCGCTTCTACGTCGCACTGGTCGGTCTTGCCGAATTCTCGGATGCTTTTCCGAGCCAGCTTTCCGGCGGCATGGCGCAGCGCGTCGGCATCGCCCGGGCGCTCACCGTGCAGCCCGAAATCCTTCTGCTCGACGAGCCGCTGGGGGCGCTGGACGCCATGACCAAGATCGGCATGCAGGAGGAACTGGCGCGCATCTGGAGCGAAGAGAACGTCACCATGGTGATGGTCACCCACGATCTGGAGGAGGCGATCTATCTGGCTGACCGCGTGCTGATCCTGCCCAAGGAGAAAGGCGGCGCGGCGCGGTTGATCGACATCGACCTGCCACGCCCGCGCGAGCGCAGCGAGAGCCGCTTCGTGCGCTATCGCGAAGAACTGCTGCGCGAATTCGGCCTGCACTGATCGGGGCAGGCGCGAACCGTAGGCTGACACTCGCTCTCGCGATTACTGCTTGGTGAACGTGCCCGTATAGGTTCGGTCGGCAAGCCCATAGGTGACGGCCAGCGTTCCGTCCGCCTGAATGACCGCGCTGACGTCCGCGCCATTGGGAAGGCGCCGCAGTTTCAACGTGTTGCCGAAAATCTTGCCTTCGCCATCGGCCACGCCCGGTTTGTTGTCGGCGACATCGCCCCAGGCATAGGTGGCGGTGACATTGCCGCCGCGCGTAATCGTCAGCACGGCGAGCTTGCCGTCATACATCCCGTCCAGCTGTCCGCCCCATATGCCGGAAAACGCGACATATTTGGCCGGGACGCCTTCGCCGGGCGGCATAACCCGCACGGATGGATCGAGGACCGCCGCACGATCCGGAGCAGAGATCGCGGCAGGCGCCATGGGCTGAGGTGCGGGCGCTGGCGGCGGCGATGATGGTTCAGGCGCCGACTGGCAGGCGACAAGCATGAATGCCGCGAAACCGAGCGTCGGAAAGAGACTGTTTGGTGGAGCCAATCGGGATCGAACCGACGACCTCTTGAATGCCATTCAAGCGCTCTCCCAACTGAGCTATGGCCCCACTCCGGCAGTCAGCCGTCGCCGTTGCCGGCGAGAGGTCCGGCGCGGGTTTCAGGACCGCGCCGTTTAGTGCAGGCGGCTTCTAACCCCGCCTTCCCTGAAGATCAAGCCTTCGAGGGCCGCTTTTTCGTCATAGCCCGTGAACGCCGCTAAATGCATGCGTTCGAAGCGTTCTTAGACTTCGTCGTCGTCGTCGCCGACGCCGATCATGTCGGCGACATCGTCGTCTTCTTCCTCTTCGTCGGCAAGGAAAGTA
This sequence comes from Mesorhizobium sp. M0772, assembly GCF_040320135.1. Taxonomy (NCBI): domain Bacteria; kingdom Pseudomonadati; phylum Pseudomonadota; class Alphaproteobacteria; order Hyphomicrobiales; family Phyllobacteriaceae; genus Mesorhizobium; species Mesorhizobium sp. M0772. Next base: position 34,131 of record NZ_JAMYPB010000005.1, read on the forward strand.
TCGTCCTCATCGTCGCCTAGATCGACATCGTCCTCGTCGTCGCCCAGGTCGGGAAGCTCGTCGCCGGCCTTGACGTCTTCGTCGGCCTCTTCAAGCGAGACGACTTCAACGCCTTCTTCTTCCTCGGCGTCCACTTCCTTCTCGGCCACTTCCTCTTCCTCTTCGAGGGCGGCGATCTTGCCGTCCTCGAAATAGGAACGCGGATACGTCTTGCCCGTATAGGGCGAGACGATAGGGTCCTTGTTCAGGTCGTAGAATTTTCGGCCCGTTTCAGGGTCGACACGCTTTGTGCCAAGTTCGTTTTTTGCCACGTCAAGCCTCGTCAGTAAAAGAGTGGTCCCCTTAACCACAGTTTACCGCGCTGTCAAAGCGAAAAGCCGGCGTCACAAAACCAAGCACTGAAAGGCCTCGCGCCAAGCGACGACCATGGGGATGACCATTCGTGCCCGCCGTGATACGAGACCGCCGCAACAAATGAAAAGCGCCGGTGCGCCGGCATTCCGTCCAGGGAAATTCCATGTCTCACGCCGCCGCTGCCAAGCCGGCCACCGCCCGCAAATCATCCGCCCTTTCCGGCACCGCTCGCGTGCCGGGCGACAAGTCGATTTCGCACCGTTCCATGATGTTCGGCGGCCTTGCCTCCGGCGAAACCCGCGTCACCGGCCTGCTCGAAGGCGAGGATGTGATGCGCACGGCGGCCGCCATGAAGGCGATGGGCGCGCATATCGAGAAGCGCGGCGCCGAGTGGGTGGTCCGCGGCACCGGAAATGGCGCGCTGCTGCAGCCGGAAGGCCCGCTCGATTTCGGCAATGCCGGCACCGGCTCCCGCCTCACAATGGGCCTCGTCGGCACTTACGACATGGAAACGACCTTCATCGGCGACGCATCGCTGTCGGGACGGCCGATGGGCCGCGTGCTCGAACCCTTGCGCCAAATGGGCGTGCAGGTGCTGAAGGCGACGCCGGGCGACCGCATGCCGATCACGCTGCATGGGCCGAAACACGCCGCACCCATTACCTACCGCGTGCCGATGGCCTCGGCGCAGGTGAAGTCGGCCGTGCTGCTGGCAGGCCTAAACACGCCCGGCATCACCACCGTGATCGAGCCGGTGATGACGCGCGATCATACCGAAAAGATGCTTAGGGGATTTGGCGCCAATCTCTCGGTCGAGACCGACGAGCGCGGCGTGCGCCACATCTTCATCGAGGGCCAGGGCAAATTGACGGGGCAGACCATCGCCGTGCCCGGCGACCCCTCCTCGGCCGGCTTCCCGCTGGTCGCGGCGCTGATCGTGCCGGGTTCGGACATCGTCATCGAGAACGTGCTGATGAACCCGACCCGCACCGGGCTGCTTTTAACGCTGCAGGAAATGGGCGGCCAGATCGACATCTTGAACCCGCGCAATGCCGGCGGCGAGGATGTCGCCGATCTGCGCGTGCGCTACTCCGAGCTCAAGGGCGTCACCGTGCCGCCCGAGCGGGCGCCGTCTATGATCGACGAATACCCGGTGCTGGCTGTTGCTGCGAGCTTCGCCGAGGGCGAGACGCTTATGCAGGGGCTGGAAGAGTTGCGGGTGAAGGAATCCGACCGACTGGCAGCGGTTGCCAATGGGCTGAAGCTCAACGGCGTCGACTGCACCGAAGGCGAAGCTTCGCTCGCGGTGCGCGGAAAGCCCGGCGGCAAGGGGCTGGGCGGCCATCCCAATGGCCAGGACACGACGGTGCAGACGCATCTCGACCATCGTATCGCCATGAGCTTCCTGGTGATGGGGCTGGCAACGGAAAAGCCGGTAACCATCGACGACGCCGCAATGATCGCGACGAGCTTCCCGGAGTTCATGGGGCTGATGACGGGGCTGGGCGCGGAGATTGGGTGATTTTCCCTGTCTCAATGTGCAGTATTCGTGCATGAGAGTGCAATGTCGGAATCGCGGCAATGATGGGCAGGCAGGTCAATTTCTGGTTGTCAGACAAAGATCAAACTGAGCTTCAGTCCATCGTGCTTTCAAAGGGGGTATTCGCGGTGATCAACAGCCAGTCGAAGACCCCCGCACCCTCGCTGAAAGAAAAATTTGAACGAGTGCACCCGGGCCGTAAGGTCGAGGGCTTTCATCTCGTTCCCAAGGCACTGAGGGAGGAAATTGTTTGGAAGCACAATCCATACAACGATACGTATGATCCCGATCTCAGCCGCTCATCTGTGATACAGTACAACCCATCCCGGACCGAAGGCAGTTCAATTTTTCAGGGCCGATTTTATTTCCAAGCGCGCGACTTCGACGATCTTGGGCAGTTGATAGAGAAGCATGCGGCATTCACCAAGATTGGCGACGCGCTGCTACGCCTGGTGCGGAAAAATCTAAATCATCTGCACAGTGGCTTTTACGCTGGAAATGAAGCTCTGAAGCTGAAAGATGCGGGTTTCCAGTTTCGATCCTGATAGCAGCAAATCTTCGAGGTCGCGAATTGCCGTTCACCATCGCCATCGACGGCCCGGCCGGCGCCGGCAAGGGCACGCTGGCCCGCCGGCTGGCCGACCACTACCGCCTCAACCTGCTCGACACCGGCCTCACCTACCGCGCCGTTGCCTATGCGCTGCTTCAGCACGCGCTGCCGCTCGACAATGTCTCGGCGGCTGAAACCGCCGCGCGTCAAGTCGATCTGGCAAAGCTCGACCGAGCCGTGCTGTCGGCGCATGCGGTTGGCGAAGCGGCCTCGAAGGTCGCGGTGTATCCGACCGTGCGGCGCATCCTGGTCGAAAAGCAGCGCGATTTCGCCAGGACACCGCCAGGCGCGGTGCTCGACGGGCGCGACATCGGCACGGTCGTGTGCCCTGACGCCGACATAAAGCTCTATGTGACGGCGAGCGCCGAAGTGCGGGCGCAGCGCCGGCTGGCCGAGATCGAAAGCATCGGCGGCACCGCCGATTTCGCCGAAATCCTTGCCGATATTGTGCGCCGCGACGAGCGCGACATGGGCCGCGCCGACTCGCCGCTGAAGCCGGCGGCGGACGCGCACTTGCTTGATACCTCCGAAATGGCTATAGAGGCCGCGTTTCTGGCGGCCAAAGCGATCATCGACGACGCCCTGGCCAAGAGAGATAAAGCCTGATCTGAGGTTTTCCTCGCGTTTCCGTTGCCGGAGGCGAAGAAAATACCCATATCGGGCACGAACCAGCCTGCCAGCATTCTTCATGCGCCGGAATTGCCGCTTAGGCGGCCCAGGGCTTTTGTAGCCCGGAACGCCGGCAGGCCAACGCAACGCTAACCCACGGCGCCCGTCCCGCAAGAGATGCGGGGCACTCCAGGAGAAAATATGTCAGCTGCAAATCCCACTCGCGACGATTTCGCGAGCCTGCTCGAAGAATCATTTACCACCGGTCATTCCGGCGAAGGTCAGGTCGTCAAGGGCACGATCCTGGCGATCGAAAAAGACATGGCCATCATCGATGTCGGCCTCAAGGTCGAAGGCCGCGTGCCGCTGAAGGAATTCGGCGTCAAGGGCAAGGACTCGACGCTCAAGGTCGGCGACACCGTCGAGGTCATGGTCGAGCGCATCGAGAACGCACTGGGCGAAGCCGTCCTGTCGCGCGACAAAGCCCGCCGCGAAGAGAGCTGGGTCAAACTCGAAGAGAAGTTCACCAAGGGTGAGCGCGTCGAAGGCGTTATCTTCAACCAGGTCAAGGGCGGCTTCACCGTCGACCTCGACGGCGCCGTGGCCTTCCTGCCGCGCAGCCAGGTCGATATCCGCCCGATCCGCGACGTCTCCCCGCTGATGCACAACCCGCAGCCCTTCGAGATCCTCAAGATGGATCGCCGCCGCGGCAACATCGTTGTGTCGCGCCGCACCGTGCTCGAGGAAAGCCGCGCCGAACAGCGTTCGGAAATCGTGCAGAACCTCGAAGAAGGCCAGGTTGTCGAAGGCGTCGTCAAGAACATCACCGACTACGGTGCGTTCGTCGACCTCGGCGGCATCGATGGCCTGCTGCATGTCACCGACATGGCGTGGCGCCGCGTCAACCATCCGACCGAAATCCTCAACATCGGTCAGACGGTCAAGGTGCAGATCATCCGCATCAACCAGGAAACCCACCGCATCTCGCTCGGCATGAAGCAGCTCGAGAGCGACCCGTGGTCCGAGATCGGCACCAAGTTCCCGATCGGCAAGAAGATCAAGGGTACCGTCACCAACATCACCGACTACGGCGCGTTCGTCGAGCTGGAGCCGGGCATCGAAGGCCTCATCCACGTTTCGGAAATGTCGTGGACCAAGAAGAACGTGCACCCCGGCAAGATCCTGTCGACGACGCAGGAAGTCGACGTTGTCGTGCTTGAGGTCGATCCGGCCAAGCGCCGCATCTCGCTCGGCCTCAAGCAGACGCTGGAAAACCCGTGGCAGGCTTTCGCCGCGAGCCATCCGGTCGGCAGCCAGGTCGAGGGCGAGGTCAAGAACAAGACCGAGTTCGGCCTGTTCATCGGCCTCGAAGGCGACGTCGACGGCATGGTGCACCTCTCCGACCTCGACTGGACCCGTCCGGGCGAGCAGGTCATCGAAGAGTACAATCGCGGCGACATGGTCAAGGCGCAGGTGCTCGACGTCGACATCGACAAGGAGCGCATCTCGCTCGGCATCAAGCAGCTGGCCAAGGATACGGTCGGCGAAGCCGCGACTTCAGGCGACCTGCGCAAGAACGCGGTGGTCACCTGCGAAGTCACCGGCATCAAGGATGGCGGTCTGGAAGTGCGGCTGGTCGACAGCGGCATCGAGACCTTCATCAAGCGCAACGACCTCAGCCGTGACCGTGACGAGCAGCGCCCCGAGCGCTTCTCGGTTGGCCAGAAGCTGGACGCCCGCGTCATCGCCTTCGACAAGAAGACCCGCAAGCTGCAGGTCTCGATCAAGGCGCTGGAAATCGCCGAAGAGAAGGAAGCCGTCGCACAGTACGGCTCTACCGACTCCGGCGCTTCGCTGGGCGACATCCTTGGCGCCGCGCTGAAGAAGCAGGGCAGCTAAGCCGCTTCGCGCGCAGCGCGTAAGCCGCTTCGCGCAAGCTAGGCCTCGGCTGCGCCTCACGCGCGGCTTGAACAAGAAAACCCGCGGGCCGCAAGGCCCGCGGGTTTTTTCATGCTCGGCGACGCGGTTGGCACAAGACAAAGACGGCGGAACCCCCTTCAATTCCGCATGCGCGGCTGTAGGCTCGGCTGTCGTTGCAGACGCAAACACGGAAGTCCGGCCCTTCGGGCAACGGAGAAGCATGCGGGATGAAGGTCGTCGAACTCTATCGCTATCCGGTCAAGAGCCTGCGCGGCCATGCCGTGCCGAGCGCCGACATCGAGACAATGGGCATGGAAGGCGACCGCCGCTGGATGGTCGTCGACAAGGATGGGCAGTTCCTCACCATTCGCCAGATACCTGATATGACGACGATCGACGTCGAGCATCGCGGAACGAGCATCCTGTTGAAACATGACAGGCATGGCTCGCACTTCGTCGAGGCTCCGGCTACCGGCACCGCGCTCCGGCAAGTCAAGATCTGGAAGGATATGGCTGCCGCGCGGCCGGGCGATCCGGCCGCCGGCGCCTATCTCTCGGCTATTCTTGGCCGGCCCGTCGATCTCGTCTATTTCGACGATCCGCAAAACCGGCCGGTCGATGCGGAATTCGGCCAGCCCGGCGATTTCGTCGGCTTTGCCGACGGTTTTCCGCTGCTGATCGCCACGACAGGCTCGCTGAACCATCTGAACAGCCATCTTGCCAGGCCCATCGAGATGGCGCGGTTCCGGCCAAACATCGTCGTCGACGCAGACGGCGCATGGCTCGAAGACAGCTGGAAGACGATCCGCATCGGCGCTGTCGAGTTGCGCATCGCAAAGCCCTGCTCGCGCTGCGTCATCACCACCCGAGATCCGTTGAGCGGCGAGCAGCCGGACCCGCGCGAGCCGTTGCAGACGCTTGGCAAACTCCACCGCTCCGCCAAGGGCGGCATCATCTTCGGCCAGAATGCGATTCCCAACAACGCCGGCGCGATCGCCATCGGCGACGCAGTCGAGGTCGTGGAAGCGGGCGTCTCGAACCTGACGTAGTCGCAGGCCTTCTAATGCCGTGGAGGCGTCGGCGGTCGCCATGATTGAATGGCCAACCTCCGCTGTAGATCAGGCGAAGTCGGCAAAGGCCGCCATCGGAAGCCAAACCAAATGAGTCGCCTGCGCGGCGGAACTTCAGGCGCGGCCGTAAAGTGGCGCCAGCGTCCCGCTCATTGCCAGATTGGCCGGTGATGCCAGATAGGCGATTGCCTCGGCGGCGGCTTCGAGGCTGACCCATTTGCCGAAATCGGAATCCGGCATGTCGGCGCGGTTGGCCGGCGTATCGAGCGTCGAGGGCGCCACCGCGTTGACCAGTATGCCTTTGTGCTTCAGCTCTTCCGCCATCGCCACGGTCATCGCCGCCACCGCCGCTTTGCTCGCGGTATAGGCGACCATGCCGGCGCCTCTGCGCGGGTCGAGCCCGGCGCGTGCCGTGACATTGACGATGCGGCCCGCAGTGGCCGAGCCAAGCATGGAGCGCACTGCCGCGCGGCAGCACAGAAAGGCGGTGCGGGCGTTGGTGTCCATCATTTCGGCAAAGGATGCGGATTCGATTTTCTCGACGGGGGCCATGGCAAAGCCGCCGGCCAGATGGATGGAGGCCCACAATTCGGGAACGCTGTCATAGAAGGCATCGACCTTGGCAGGATCGGCGAGATCGACATTATGCGCCAGCCGGACGCGATCATGGGCCGCGAAGGGGAAATGCGAGGGGGCCGACGCGTGGGCATTGGGCACATGGCAGATCGCGCCGTCCGCCAGCAATTTGCCGACGACCGCGGCACCCAGCGCCCCGGTGCCACCGGTCACCACGATATGCTTGCCCTGAACTGTTTCCGTCATCCTGGACGCTCCTGTCGTTTCTTATATTATGTCGCTTGTCGTGCCGCGCCGACGCAGAGCGTCGCGCCTTTTGCACGATCACTCAACCGACATCTCGACATGGCAGTTGTTGCGTCTTTGCATCGCTCGAAGCCGCCGACCGCCCCTTCCGACCCCCGCGCATGGACGTACGGCGCGCGGCCAGGCGTCAGTCGATGGTGATTTCGATGACGTGCGGCAGTCTGGTTGCGCGTGCGCGTTTGAGCGCATCGGCGAGACCGGCAGTACCGGCAAGCCGTTCGGCTGATATGCCGTAGGCCTCGGCCAGCTTGCAGAAATCCGGCGGCGCCGGGGACACGCCGACCGGCTCGACGCCGACATCGAGCATCGACGTTTCGATCTCGCGATAGCCTCTGTTGTTCCAGACGACGAAGATGACCGGTGCGGGTGCATCGAGCGCCGCGCCTAGCTCCGGCAAGGTGAACTGGAAGCCGCCGTCGCCGGTCAGGCAAACCACCGGCACGCCGGGCATGGCGAGCGCCGCGCCGATCGCCGCCGGCGGCCCGTAGCCGAGCGCGCCGAAACCGGTGGCGGCGTTGAACCAGCCGCCTGGCCGGTCATGGTCGTAATAGAGATTGGCGGCGTAGATCGGCTGCGTGGAATCGCCGACGATGATGGCGCCCGGCAGCGCGTCGCGGATGGTTTCCACCGCACGCACCTGCGCGGCATAGGCCGGGCTGAGCTCGGCAAAGGCCGCCTTCCTCGACGCGGCTGCGCGGCTCTCGCCGTCCTTCGATGCGGCATGATCAGGGTGGAGCGCGCCAAGCAGCGCACCAAGCGCCTCCGCGCAATCGGCCTGGATGCCGACGCTCACCGGGCGGCGGGCGAGCTGGTCGGCGCCGATATCGATGCGGATCAGATTGGCGGGCAGCACGAAGCCGCCGTCGCTGTAACCGTCATAGTCGGTCGGGCCGAATTCGGTGCCGGCGGCGATGACCAGATCCGCGTCTGCCATCAGCGCACGCACCGCCTTCAGGCTGGGGCTGGCCGGCACGCAAAGCGGATGCGCGTGCAGCAGACCGCGCGCATTGGCGGTCTGGACGACAGGCGCGCCGAGCCGCTCGGCCAGGCGCTGCAGTGGCTGTTCAGCGCGCTTGGCACCGCCACCGGCAAGGATCAGCGGCCGGCGCGCGGCTGCGATCAGTCTGGCGGCCTCGGCAATGGCCGCGCCATCCGGCGCGGGCGCCGCCGCATTGGTGAGCGAAGCAGCGATGCCGTCCGCCGGTTTGACCATGACGTCGGTCGGGATTTCGATATGGACGGGGCCCGGCCGCGACGACGAAAACAGCGCGAAGGCCCGCGCCAGAGCGCCCGGCAATTCGCTGGCCTCGGTGACACGCTGCGAAAACAGCGCCACCTTCTCCATCATGCCGCGCTGGTCCGGCAGTTCGTGCAGGAAGCCCAGCCCCTTTCCCAGCGTCGGCATCGCGTTGACGCCCGAAATCACCAGCATCGGCACCGAATCGGCGCGCGCCTGGCCCATTGCGGTGATGGTGTTGGTCAGCCCCGGTCCGGTGATGACAAAGGCAACGCCCGGCCGGCCGCTGGCACGGGCATAGCCGTCGGCCATGAAGCCGGCGCCCTGTTCGTGACGCGGCGTGACATGGCGTATCTTTGAACGCGCCAGCCCGCGGTAAAGCTCGACAGTGTGGACGCCAGGAATGCCGAAAACGGTGTCGACGCCATGCGCTTCGAGCAGCGTGATCAGCGCTTCGCCGATGGTGGTCATAGCTTCTCTCCCTTTTGCGGCGCGAGGCCGAGCTCGGCCTCTATGGCTTTGACGCCGATCGCCGCCAATTCGCCAGGCGAGAACATCTCTGCGGCCAGACAGCCTTCGATCCAGAGCCCGTCGATGATCGCGTTGATGGCAATGGCATGGCGGCGCAGTTCATTTGCGTTTGGCCTGCGCTGCTCGGCGCCGAGCACTTCGGCAACGACTGCTTCCACCTCGTTGCGAAAGCCAAGATAGCCTTCGCGGTGGGCGCGAGCCAGGCTCGGATCCGCGCCGGCGCGGCCGATGAAGGTTGCCCAGAGCGAAAACACGCGTGCATCGATGATCGGGGCGTTGAGGTTGGCGGTAACGAAGGCCGCAAGGCGCTGGCGCGGCGCGGCGTCTTCCATGAGCAATGCTGCCTTCGCCTGCTCGGTCATACGGCCCATCAGCGCCGCGTACGCTTCCTGCAGCAAGTCTTCCTTGCCGGGGAAATAGTGCCGGATCAGCCCCGCGGTGACGCCGGCGCGCAGTGCGATGGTGCGCAGGCTGGCGCCCTCCAGCCCATGTTCGGCCACGCTGTCCAGGGTCGCGTCGATCAAATCCTGCCGCCGCCGCTCCTCGCCCTCGCGGCGGAACTTGCGGCGCTCATTCATTGCCGCAGGATGGGCCGCGTCAGGCATGTCGGCCCACCTTCGCAGGCGATGCAGAGGGCATCCGCCTCGAAGATTTGAACCGTGCAGCCGGCGGCTTCCATCGCGGCCTTGGTCTTGGGAAAGCCGGCTACGGCAATAACTTTATGCGGGCTGGTCGGCAGCACGTTCAGGCTGAGGCCGTTGGACGCGGCAAACTCTTCGGCGTCGCCTTCCACCAGCCGGATGCCGCGCGCCTTCAGCAACTGATAGAACGGCGCCGGCAAAAGCGGTGAATAGACCAGGGCCAGGTCGTCGGCCAGCGGGCTGATCACCGACATCAGATGCAGGCACGCCTCCTCGCCCTGCCACAGCGGCAGATCGAAGCCGTAGACGGAAATGCCGAGCGGCGTCAGCAGGTTGGAAACCTGCTGTATGCCTTCCTGGTTGGAGCGCACCCCGCGCCCGATTACCAGCGTGTTTTTATCCAGCCATACGCAATCGCCGCCTTCGACCTGGCCGGGAGCCTCGACGCGGCCGAGGATAGGAATACCCAGGCGTGTGTAGGTTTCCTCATGCAGCGATGGCTCCCGGGCGCGCAATGGCTTGCCCATGGACAGGATCAGCGCGCCGCGGTCGGTCATCAGCGACGGGTCGTGGGTGAATACGGAATCCGACAGCCCGTCGGCCTTGTCATCGATCCATTCGATTTCGGCGCCGGACGCCGTCACCAGCTCAGCGAGAGCCGCGTGCTGCGCCGCCGCTTTCGCCGGGTCGAAACCCGGGCCATAGTGCCAGGTAGCCCGGTCGGCACCGCGCATGGCATTGGCCGCCGACCGCATCAGCACGCGCCGCAACGGCGCCGCCATGGATTGTGATCCGAAAGCGCTCATCAGTGCCCTTTTCAATGCCGTGTTCAAGGTGAAAAAAATGGAAAAATTTTCATCGGAGGCTATTTATACACTTGCACAATAAGGCCGCAAGTGCCGTAATGAGCGGGATTGACGGGCTCGCGCTGTTGGGTCCATGCTGAAGTCTGGAGTGGGCATTACAGCGTATGTTGATTAGCCGGATAGACGTTCGACGATCTGCCGTGGACCCTGTGGCAGAGGTCCCCCGGTGAGCGCGGCGGGAACCGCCGCAGTCCAATCCGGCAAGGCGCAGGACGGCGCCGCCGAAGCCATCCATGTCGAGACCCTGCACAAGAAATTCGGCCATCTGCATGTGCTGAAAGGCGTTTCGCTGTCGGCGCGCGACGGCGAGGTGATCGCCATTATCGGCGGCTCGGGTTCCGGCAAGTCGACGCTGCTGCGCTGCATCAACTGCCTGGAAAACCCGACCAGCGGCATCATCCGCGTCAATGGCGAGGAGATCAAACTCAAGGCCGACAGCCACGGCCACACCGTGCCCGCCGACCGCCGGCAGATCGAACGCATCCGCGCCAAGCTCGGCATGGTGTTCCAGAACTTCAACCTGTGGAGCCACATGACGCTGATCGAGAACGTCATCGAGGTTCCGGTGCATGTTCTGGGCGTAAGACGCGACGTGGCGATCAGGGAAGCCGAAAAGCTTTTGGCGCGCGTCGGCCTCGCCGAAAAGCGCGACGTCTATCCGGCCTATCTCTCCGGCGGTCAGCAGCAGCGCGCGGCGATCGCCCGCGCCCTGGCCATCAACCCGCGCGTCATGCTGTTCGACGAGCCGACCTCGGCGCTCGACCCGGAGCTGGTTGGCGAGGTGCTGAAGGTGATCGGCGACCTGGCGCACGAGGGCCGCACCATGGTGCTGGTCACGCATGAAATGAAATTCGCCCGCGAGGTCGCGACCCATGTCGTCTACCTCTGCAACGGGCTGGTCGAGGAAGAGGGGCCGCCGGAGCAGATATTCGGCGCACCGAAATCCGAAAGGCTGAAGCAGTTCATCCGCAACATCGGCTAGGACAAGCCGGGACGGAAGAAAACCGGGAACCAACAACAAACTGGGAGTCGTGACATGAAGACTGTTCTGAAAACATTCGCCGCAGCGCTGCTGCTCGGCGTCGCCGCCATGGGCGTGGCCAAGGCCGATCCGGTCAAGATCGGCGTCGCCGCCGAGCCCTATCCGCCCTTCACCTCGCCGGACGCTTCCGGCAAATGGGTTGGCTGGGAAATCGAGTTCATCGACGCCGTCTGCGCCGAGGAGAAGCTCGACTGCGTCATCACGCCTGTCGCCTGGGACGGCATCATCCCGGCGCTGACGACCAAGAAGATCGACGTCATCGCCAGTTCGATGTCGATCACCGCCGAACGCGAGAAGACCATCGACTTCTCGGACAAGTACTACAACACGCCGACCGCCATCATCGGACCGAAGGACCAGAAATTCGGCGCCACGCCGGACGATCTCAAGGGCAAAGTGCTCGGCGTGCAGGTGTCGACCACCCATTCGGCCTATGCGAAGAAGCATTTCGGGCCCACGGCTGCCGAGATCAAGGAATACCAGACGCAGGACGAAGCCAACAACGATCTGGCCGCAGGCCGCCTCGACGCCGTCCAGGCGGATTCGATCGCGCTCGACGCATTTCTGAAGTCGGACCAGGGCAAGGCCTGCTGCGATCTGAAGGGCATGGTGGCTCCGGACGATGAAGTGCTCGGACCGGGCGTGGGCGCCGGCGTGCGCAAGGAAGACACCGACCTTAAGGCCAAGATCAACGCCGGCATCAAGGCGATCCGCTCGAACGGCAAATATGACGAGATATCGAAGAAATACTTCGATTTCGACATTTACGGTGGTGGCGGCGCGCAGTCGAACTGACCATCCTCGCATGAGCTAGGGGGCATGTCGTCAGCGCCATGCCTCCCTGCCCGATCTTCCCAGACATGCTTGCCGCCGGCGCTGCCGTCGGCCGTGGTTGAAGCCAGCAATCCGGGGGCGACGCTGATCGACGCACTTCTTTCGGCCTCGGCGGCCGGCACAATCGAGCTTCTTTCGCCCAATCCGCCGGGCTGGGGCGGCACGCTCTTGCTTGGGCTGCTCCATTCGATCGAGATCGCGCTCGGCGCCACGGTCCTTGGTCTCCTGATCGGCACCGGTGGCGCCTTTGGCAAACTTTACGGCGGGCCGGTCGTACGCGACTTGCTGGCGGTTTACACCACCATCGTGCGCGCCGTGCCCGAACTGGTGCTGATCCTGCTGCTCTATTATGCCGGAACAGACCTGATTAACCAGGCGCTGACGGCAATGGGCTACCAGCGCGTCGACGTCAGCGGCCTTGCGGCAGGCATCGCCGTGCTCGGCTTTGTCCAGGGCGCCTATTCGACCGAAGTGATCCGCGGCGCCATCCTGGCCATACCGCAGGGCCAGATCGAAGCCGCCCGCGCCTATGGCATGTCACCCGGGCTCATGCTGCGGCGCATCACCTTGCCGGCGATGCTGCCCTTCGCCATACCCGGGCTCGCCAATCTGTGGCTGATCGCCACCAAGGATACGGCCCTTCTGGCGGTCGTCGGCTTTTACGAACTGGCGCTGGCGACGCGGCAGGCGGCGGGCGTCACCAAAGCCTATTTCACCTTCTTTTTCGCCGCGGGCGTGCTCTATCTCATCTTGTCGCTGGTCTCCAACCTGCTCATCGGCCGTCTCGAGGCCTGGTCGCGGCGCGGTATGCCGTCGCTCAAGGATGCGCGCTGATGGCCGGAGAAGCGACCATCATCAACGCTGCCGCGCGCACGTCGCTGTGGCTGCAGCCGCATCGCATCGTGCTGATCCTGGTCGCGATCGGGCTGGTGCTGAGCGCCGCCTTCTTCATGCGCTGGGACTGGCTGCCGCAATATTATGAAATGGGGCTTCTCGGCATCTGGCGGTCGCTGTGGATCCTGGCCGTCACCTGCTTTCTCGGCTTCCTGCTCGCCGTGCCGCTCGGGCTCGCGCAGGCCGCCGGCTCTTTCTGGTTTTCCGCGCCCGCCAGGACATTCTGCACCGTCATCAGGGGCACGCCGCTGCTGATCCAGCTATGGCTGCTCTATTACGGGCTGGGCTCGCTGTTTCCGCAATTTCCCTGGATCCGCGAATCCTGGATGTGGCCGTATCTGAGGCAAGCCTGGCCTTATGGCGTGCTGGCACTGACCTTGTCCTTCGCCGGCTATGAGGGCGAAGTAATGCGCGGCGCCTTTGCCGGCGTGCCGAAGGGGCAGTTAGAGGCGGCCCGCGCTTTCGGCATGAGCCGCTGGAAGATTTTCCGCCGCATCTGGCTGCCGCAGGCCATCTACCGGGCGCTGCCGACGCTGACCGGCGAAACCGTGCTGCAGCTGAAGTCGACGCCGCTGGTGGCGACGATCAGCGTCATCGACATCTTCGCAGTCTCGTCCAAGGTCCGGCAGGACACCTACCTCACCTACGAACCCTTGCTGCTTTTGGCGCTGATCTACATGATCATCACCGGGATGCTGGTGTTTGCATTCAGCAAGATCGAGGCGCGCATACCGAACAAGGTGGGCTAGGGAATAGTGAGCAGGCAGTAGTGAGTAGTCAGCATATGACCGGGAAACCGCTTGCTTTCGCTACTCCCTACTGACTACTCACTCTCACCACCAATCGGGTCCGCACCATGCAACTCTCTCTAGACCAGGCAACAGGGCTGTGCCGGATGGCGGCGCTCGGCGCCGGCGCCAATGAGGAGGCGGCGCGGTCGCTCACCGCCTCGATCATTGCCGCCGAGGCGGAAGGGCTTTCGACCGTCGGGCTGACCCATTTCATCGATTACCTCGAAGCGCTGGAAGCCGGCCGCATCGACGGCAATGCCGATCCGGTGATCACCAGGCCGGCGCTCGCCGTCTATCTCTCTGATGCGCGTGGCGGCCTCGCCCATACCGGCTTCGACCGCACCATCGACGACCTCGCCAAGGCGGCAAAGCTGTTCGGCGTCGCCATCTTCTCGCAGAAGAACGCCTATACGTGCGGCGCGCTAGGCTATTTCACCGGGCGTCTGGCGCAGCTGGGATTGGTCTCCTTCGCCGCCACCAACGGACCGGCGGTGCTGGCGGGCTCGGGCTCGGTCAAGCCGGTCTATTGCACCAACCCGATGTCGTTTGCGGCACCCGCCGCCGATGGCGCGCCGCTGGTCATCGACCAGTCGTCGAGCGCCACCGCCTTCGTCAACATCCGCAAGGCGGCCGAGGACGGCAAGAAGATCCCCGAAGGCTGGGCGCTGGACGCCAGCGGCAACCCGACCACCGATCCGGCCGCGGCCATGAAGGGCGCCATGCTGGCCTTCGGCGGCCAGCGCGGCGCCAACATCGCGCTGATGGTTGAAGTGCTGGCGGCTGGCCTGTCGGGCGCCAACTGGTCGCTCGACGCGCCCTGGTTCTCCGGCGGAACGGACAGCCCGGGAACCGGCCTGTTCGTGCTCGCCGTCGAGCCCAAGCTGCTCGACCCGGATTTCGAGCAGCGCATGAAGAACCAGCTCGACCGGCTGCGCCGGCGCTTTGGCGTGCACGTGCCGGGCCGGGCGCGGGCCGAAGCGGCCGAGAAGGCGCAGGCGCGCGGCATCAATGCCTCCAAAGCCGTGGTGCAGCGCATTTCCGAATTCGCCGAGCGCTATTCGGGCTGAAGCAGTCCTGCGACAACGAATTTTTACGCGACCTGGCTGAACCTTTCTACCGATCGCAACGACCAATAGCTGCCGGGTCGGGTTTGCCCGGTCGGTGTCTCTGTCGGATGCGTTTAGGGCCCGGGCGGGCGTATGCCGTCTCAGGTTATCCGCCGCGTTGCGCTCTGTCTCGACCGTTGCGTCACCCGGAAAACCCCGCTTCGGCGGGGTTTTCTGCGTTCGTGCTCTGTGTGCTAAAACATGATGGGGGAAGTTAACTTTTGTTAACTTGACTTGCCGGGAACCATCGGGCGTTTGCAAGGGATCGTCACAACAACAGGAGCTACGATGTCCGCAACCACCGACGCTTCCCGCGGCAAACTTATCGTTCCGGTGTTTGGCCGCCTGTATTCGTCGCTGCATGATGGCGCCGAAACCCTTCTGCGCGTCGTCGCCGGCGGGTTTCTCACCATTCACGGCTCGCAGAAGATCACCAACCCTTTCGGCGCCGCCGAGATGGTCGAAGGCCTCGGCTTCTATCCCGGCGCGTTCTGGTCGCTGCTTTTGTCCTGCACCGAATTCTTCGGCGGCATTTTGATCGCCATCGGCCTGTTGACTCGGCCCGCCGCCTTTGCCGGCATGATCGTGCTGCTGGTCACCGTCTGGTTCCACTGGATCACTGTCGGCCAGGGCTTTTCCGGCGCTGAAAAGTCTCTTCTGTGGGCGGCGATCCTGCTGTTCTTCGTCATCCGCGGCGGCAACCGCCAGTCGGTCGACGCGCGCATCGGCAAGGCGTTCTGAAGGGTCCATAAGAGGGTGGCAGCGACGACGCGTCACCCTTTGCCTTTGGCCCAAAACGGACTATGAAACGGCTTCAGCCAAGCTTTCGAGCGCCGGAGCCAGCCATGACCGAAATCCTGCAGATCCCCAAGCTCGTGGTCGTCTTCGGCGGCTCCGGCTTCGTCGGCCGCCACATCGTGCGGGCGCTGGCCAAGCGCGGCTACCGCATCAGGGTGGCGGTGCGCCGGCCCGATCTGGCGGGACATCTGCAGCCGCTCGGCAATGTCGGCCAGATCCAGCCGGTGCAGGCCAATGTGCGCGTGCGCTGGTCCGTCGACCGCGCCGTGCAGGGCGCCGACCATGTCATCAATCTGGTCGCCATCCCGCATGAAAGCGGCCGGCAGAAATTCAACACCGTGCACGAATTCGGCGCCCGCGCCGTCGCCGAAGCCGCACGCTCGGTCGGCGCAGGGCTCACCCACATCTCGGCGCTTGGCGCCGACCTCAACGCCGAGTCCGACTATGCGCGCACCAAGGCGCTCGGCGAAAAGGCCGTGCTGGAAACGATCCCGGACGCCGTCATCTTCCGACCGTCGATCAATTTCGGACCCGAGGACAGTTTCTTCAACCGCTTCGCCGACATGGCGCGCTATTCGCCGGTGCTGCCGCTGATCGGCGGCGGCCAGACCAAGTTCCAGCCGGTCTATGTCGGCGATGTCGCCGAAGCCGTGGCGCGTTCGGTCGAGGGCAAGATCAAGGGCGGCCAGATCTATGAACTCGGCGGGCCGCAAGTGCTCACCTTCAAGCAGTGCATGGAAGAGCTGCTCACCGTCATCGAGCGCAAGCGGCTCCTGGTGCCGGTGCCGTGGTGGATGGCCAATCTGCAGGCCTCGATCCTCGGCCTGCTGCCCAACCCGTTGCTGACCAAGGACCAGATGCTGCTGCTGCGCCAGCCCAACATCGTGTCGGAGGAGGCCAACAAGGCCAACCGGAACCTTGCCGGCCTCGACATCCAGCCGCAGTCTATCGGCACAATCCTGCCCAGCTATCTCTGGCGCTTCCGCGCCGCAGGCCAGTTCCAGCGCAAGCCTGCCGGGATCGCGTAACAAGGCGTTGCGCCGTTAAACGCGCCGCGTGACCTGCATCGGCAGGCCGCCTTGCGGCTGTGTCGTCAGTTTCTGCACCGGCCACGGCTTGGTCTCGGCTGTCACGTCGAAGCGGAAGCGCGACAGCATGACGGCCAGCGCAATGATCGCCTCCTGCATGGCGAAGCTGGCGCCGATGCAGATGCGCGGACCGGCGCCGAATGGCAGATACTGGAAGCGGTCGATCTTCTCGCGGTTTCCCGGATGGAAGCGTTCGGGCATGAAGGCGTCGGGCATGTCCCACAGTTTTCTGTGGCGGTGGACGACCCAGGGCATGACCAGTACGGCCGCGCGCTTGGGGAGCACCAGATCGTTCCAGGTCTCCGTCTCGATCGGCTCGCGGTTGATCGACGGCGCCGGCGGATAAAGCCGCAGCGCCTCCTCGAAGGCGGCGCGGGTGAACGGCATTGCGTCGAGCCATTTCGTTGGGTCGGGTTCGCGCGCCAGCACGGCATCGATCTCGCGCTCGACCTTTTCGCGCTCCCACGGCGCTTCGGCGAGGCAGTAGATCGTCCAGCCCAGCGCCCGCGCGGTGGTCTCGTGGCCGGCGCCGATGAAGGTGATGATGTTGTCCTCGACTTCCGCCCGCGTCAGCCCGTCGGGGCCTTCGGCGCGCAGCAGAAGCGTCAGGAAATCCTGCGGCGCGGTGTCGGGGTCGCGCTTCAGCCGCTCCTCGCGCATCTTGACCGTATCGGTGACGATCTTGCGGAAATAGGCCATGGTCTTGCGGCCGCGGATGCGGGTCAGCCGCGGCAGCCATTCGGGCGCGCGCAACAGGTCGAGCGGATCGACACGGCCCATCGTTTCGAACAGGCGGTCGATCTCCTGCGCGAAACTGCCGGGCTCGCCCGCAATCTCGCCCGAAAACAGCGTCTCGGCCAGGATATCGTAGGTGAGCAGCGTCATGTCATGGGCGACATCGGTCATGCCGCCTTCGTCATAGCGGGCGACGAACTGCATCGTGCGGCGCAGCATCGGCTCGGCGAAGCCGAAGATATGCCGCGGCGTGAACACCGGCGCCATCGCCTTGCGCGAGCGCTTCCACACCTCGCCTTCGGCGGTCAACAGCCCGTCGCGCAAGATCGGTCGCAGGATCATCTGGCGCACCGTCGCCATCTTGTAGTTCTTGGCGTTGTCGATCAGCACGTGGCGGATAAGGCCGGGATCGTTGGCGACGATCAGATGCCCGCCGACGCCATTCGCCGAAATCCAGGGCTCGTTGTAGGTGTGCTCGCCCCACAGTTCGAGCGGATTGCGGTAGACGATCCGCATCATCTCCAGCGTCGAAGGCGGCGTCGTGCGCGGCCTGGGCGCCGGCGGCACGAAGGGGACGGGCTGCGTGTCCATGAGGTGCTCCGCTGATAGCTCAGATGTAGTGGCTGGCAATCCGGGCGTCCATGTGACCGAACGGCAAACTGAAACGCTGCAGCGCCCGGTGTGCCCGACAGACGGTGTGTTCATCGGATCGTGACCGCCGGTGAAACGGTTGCGGCTTGTCCGGTTGGACACTCTGCCATAGGTGACAGTTGCCAACAGCTACTGCCAATCGCCCAGGAGAGTCCGCTTGAAGCACAAGCTGAACATCATAATCGGCAGCACGCGGCCGGGCCGCGCCGGGCCGGTCTTCGCCCACTGGCTGGAGGATTTTGCCCGCGAGCACGGCAAATTCGAACCGGTGCTGACCGACATTGCCACGTTCCATCTGCCGGTTCTGGACGAGCCGCATCACCCCAGGCTCGGCAATTACCAGAACGACCACACCAAAGCCTGGTCGAAGGTCATTGATGCCGCCGACGCCTTCGTGTTCGTGGCGCCGGAGTACAATTATTTCGTGGCGCCTGCGATCGTCAACGCCATCGACTACCTTGCGCGCGAATGGAAATACAAGCCAGCCGCCATCTTCAGCTATGGCGGCATTTCCGGAGGCCTGCGCGCCGCGCAGGCGCTGAAGCCGCTGCTGACCGCGGTGGGCGTCATGCCCATCTCGGAAGGCGTCGCGCTGCCGATGTATCAGAAACTGCTGGAGAGCGACGGCTCCTTCCAGGCTAGTGAGCAGGTAGAGGGTGGGACCAAGACCATGCTGGACGAGCTCTCGCGCTGGAGCGGGGCGCTGAAGCCGATGCGGGCTACGTAACGCAGCCGGCCCCGGCTTGCTCATGCCATAAAGAGGTGGAATGGTCGGCAGGTGACTGAGCCGGGGGCGGTTCGATTTGCGCCTGTTGTTTGCCTTGCTGTTGATGCTTGCGACCACCGCCACAGCGGTGGCGGAGCGGCGCGTGGCGTTGGTCATTGCCGAGGACGACTACCGGCTGGTGCGGCCGCTGGCCAATCCTGTCAATGACGGCGAGGTGATGGAAGTGGCGCTGAAGAAGCTCGGCTTCGAGGTCGTGGTCGAGACCAATCGTGATCTCAGGCGCATGCGCCGGGCTCTCGACGATTTTCGCGAGGACGCCATGGGCGCCGACGTGGCGCTGGTGTATTTCTCCGGCCATGGCGTCGAAATCTCCGGCGACAACCGTCTTCTGCCGGTCGATGCCGATGCCTCCTCGCTCGACCAGCTGGAGAAGACCAGCCTGCCGTTGGAGGAAGTGCGCGATGCGGTTGCCGCCACGGCGAAGGTCGGGCTGATCGTGCTCGACGCCTGCCGCAGCGATCCGTTCACAGGCGGCAACGGCGACGGGCGTGGCGCCACATCGCTGATCAAGGACCTGGTGGACAAGATCAAGCCGGGCCTCGGACGCGTCGGCAAGGCGGAAAACATCCTGTTCGCCTTTTCGGCGGCGCCCGGCGAGACGGCTGCCGACGGTACCGGTGCGAATTCGCCCTTTACAGCGGCGCTGATCAAATACCTCGGCACCGACGGGCTCGAAATCCGCTCGGTGCTGACGCTGGTGCAGCAGGAGGTCTACGACCTTTCGCGCGGAAAACAGCTGCCCTACGTCGAGAGCGGGCTGCCGAAGCTGTTCTTCGCCTCGGCGGCCAAGGAACAACTGCCGGAGCGCGAGCGGCTGCTGCTTGCCATGGCCGATGTGACGCCGGAAATGCGCGGCGCGGTCGAACGGGTCGCCAGCGATGCCGACATGCCGCTGGCGCCGCTCTATGGCGCGCTGATCAGTTCCGACACCAGCCATCTCTCCGGCGAAAGCCTGGACGCCAAGCTGCGCGAGGCGGCCGACGCCTTCGTCAAGGTGCGCGGCGAGATGAAGACGCTGGCCGCCGACGACCCGCAGGTGACCGAACTGCGCCGCCAGGCCGAGGAACAGTTGGCGCTCGGCGCTTTCGATGGTGCACGCGTGATCCTCGCCAAGGCCGCCGACGTCGACAATGTCTCGCGCCAGGCGTTGAAGGCCAATTTCGTCAGCCGCACCCTGTCCGAAGCCGCGACGCGATTTCTCTCGGGCGGCGCGGCGCGTGCCACCCTGGACTATGCAACCGCCATCAAGGACTATGAAACGGTGCTGGCGCTCTATGGCGAAGCCGGGCAGACCTCGCTCAGCCTGGAACAGGCCGACCGCCAAAGCCGCACGCTGGAAGAGCTCGGCATCCTCTACACAACGGTCGGCAACACCGACGCCGCCGGCCGCGCCTTTGCGGCGCTGGTCGCCAATCTTGAGCAGCGAGCGCGCCAGGAAACCGATCCGAGCGTCAAGCGCGACCTCGCCATCGGCCATATCAAGTTCGCCAACATCAAGATGGCGCAAGGCGATCTGCCGGCCTCCCTGCAAAACTATGAGGCGGCCAGGGACATGTTGCAGGGCCTGACCACAGACGTGCCGGACAAGAAGGACTGGCTCGGCGATCTCGCCATGGCCAATGACAAGATCGGCAATGTGCTGGCCACGCAAGGCGACCTGGGTGCGGCAGCCCAGGCCTACCAGCAAAGCCTGTCCATCAAGCAGCAATTGGCCGATGCCGAGCCGAACAGCGTCTATCTGCTGCGCGACCTGACCATTACCTACGACGAAATCGGCGGTCTTGCCCGTACCGCCGGCCAGCTGGATGGCGCCCAGACTGCATTCGAAGAGAGCCTGAGAATTCGGCTGGCGCTGGCGCAGAACAACCCCGACGACCCCAGGCATCAGCGCGCCGTCTCCGTCAGCTACACCAGGATCGGCGACGTCCTGCGCGAGCGTGGCGACGCTGCGGGCGCGCTCGACGCCTACAACAAGAGCCAAATAATCGCCGAAGCGCTGGTGCGCCGCGACTCAAACGACACCGATTTGAAGCGCGACCTGTCGGTCGGTTACGCCAAGATCGGCAATGCTTACGGCGACCAGAAGGACTGGCCATTCGCGTTGGAGGCCTACCAGCAGGCGCTGGCCACGGCGCGAGACCTTGCCGCCAGCGACCCAGGCAACACCGATTGGCAGCGCGACCTGTCGGTCTGTCTGGAAAAAATTGCCGGCGTGTTTGATGCCCAGGGCGATATCGCCGGTGCTTTGCAGAACTACCAGGACAGTCTCGTCATTGCCGACCGGTTGGCAAATCTCGACCCGGGCAATTCCGACTGGCAGCGCGACCTGTCGATCACGTTCGAGGAAATAGGCCTGCTGGAGACCAAGCAGCGCCACTATGAGGGCTCGAAGAAGGCCTTCGAAGCCAGCCTGGCCATCCGCCAGCGGTTGGCCCTGTCCGATCCGGACAATGCGATCTGGCAATTCGATCTGGTACAGGCCTATATCAACTATGCCTATGTGGCGAAGAATCCGAAGGCTGTGTTGTCGCAGGCGCTAGACCTGACGCTGGAGCTTGACCGCACAGGCAAACTGGCGCCGAGGGACAAACCCACGATCAAATATCTGCGCCGTCTTCTGGCCAAATTGAAAGCCGCGAAAAAATAGCCGGCTGCCAGCTCGGGATTCAGCCCTGAAATGCCCGCAAACCTTGGAAAAACCGCCTTTTGCGCCTATATCTAGGACATCAAAGCGGCGTGATTCGAAGCCATTTTTTCGCGCTGAGCATGCGGCATCAATCAGACAGGTTTTCATGAGCGATCAAAGCGACAACGCCAACGGCGCTGAGGCCGAATACGGCGCCGATTCCATCAAGGTTTTGAAGGGGTTGGACGCTGTCCGCAAGCGGCCGGGCATGTATATCGGCGACACCGACGACGGCTCGGGCCTGCATCACATGGTCTATGAGGTGGTCGACAACGCCATCGACGAGGCGCTGGCCGGCCATGCCGATCTGGTCACGGTGACGCTCAATCCCGACGGTTCGGTCACCGTTATCGACAATGGCCGCGGGATTCCGACCGATATTCACACTGGCGAAGGCATTTCGGCGGCCGAAGTGATCATGACGCAGCTGCATGCCGGCGGCAAATTCGACCAGAATTCCTACAAGGTGTCTGGCGGCCTGCACGGCGTCGGCGTCTCGGTGGTCAACGCGTTGTCGGCCTGGCTGAAGCTGAAAATCCGCCGCAACGGCCAGATTTTCGAGATGAGCTTCACGCATGGCAATGCCGATGCGCCGCTCAAGGCGACCGGCAGCTATGAGCAGAACAAGCAGCCCGGCACCTATGAGGGCCGCAGCGGTTCCGAGATCACCTTCTTTCCGTCGTCCGAAACCTTCACCATGGTCGAGTTCGACTTCGGCACGCTGGAGCACCGGCTGCGCGAGCTCGCCTTCCTGAATTCCGGCGTGCGCATCATTTTGACCGATGCCCGCCATGCCGATCTCGTGCGCCACGAGTTGCACTATGATGGCGGCCTGGAAGAGTTCGTCAAATATCTCGACCGGGTCAAGAAACCGCTGATCGACAAGCCGATCGCCATCAAGGCCGAGCGCGACGGCATCACCGTCGAAGTGGCGATGTGGTGGAACGACAGCTACCACGAGAACGTGCTGGCCTTCACCAACAACATCCCGCAGCGCGATGGCGGCACCCATCTGGCCGGCTTCCGTGGCGCGCTGACGCGCCAGATCACCGGCTATGGCGAATCGTCGGGCCTGACCAAGAAGGAAAAGGTGGCGCTGATCGGCGACGACTGCCGCGAAGGCCTGACGGCGGTGCTGTCGGTCAAGGTTCCCGACCCGAAATTCTCCTCCCAGACCAAGGACAAGCTGGTCTCGTCGGAAGTCCGCCCGGTGGTCGAAGGCCTGGTCAACGAGGCGCTTGGCACCTGGCTGGAAGAACACCCGACCGAGGGCAAGGTGGTCATCGACAAGGTGATCCAGGCGGCCGCGGCGCGCGAAGCCGCGCGCAAGGCCCGAGACATCACCCGCAAAAGCTCGCTCGGCGTCACCTCTCTGCCTGGCAAGCTTGCCGACTGCCAGGAACGCGACCCGGCGAAATCCGAAATCTTCATCGTCGAGGGTGACTCGGCCGGCGGCTCTGCCAAGGGCGGCCGTTCGCGCCAGAACCAGGCAATCCTGCCGTTGCGCGGCAAGATACTCAATGTCGAGCGGGCGCGCTTCGACCGCATGCTCGGCTCCGAGATGATCGGCACGCTGATCACCGCGCTCGGCACCTCGATCGGCAAGGACGAGTTCAACGCCGACAAATTGCGCTACCACAAGATCATCCTGATGACCGACGCCGACGTCGACGGCGCCCATATCAGGACCTTGCTGCTCACCTTCTTCTTCCGCCAGATGCCGGAGCTGATCGAGCGCGGCCATCTCTACATCGCCCAGCCGCCGCTCTACAAAGTGACGCGCGGAAAAAGCTCGCAATACATCAAGGACGAGAGCGCCTTCGAGGAGTTCCTGATCGGCTCCGGGCTGGAGGAGGCGTCGCTGACGCTTGCCTCCGGCGAGGCGCGGGCCGGACAGGATCTGCGCGGCTCGATCGATGATGCACTGGCCGTGCGCCAGCTCATCAACGGGCTGCACACGCGCTACAACAGGGGCGTGGTCGAACAGGCGGCGATCGCCGGCGCGCTCAACGCCGATGTGCTAAACTACCTCGGCCGCGCCAATGCCATGGCCGAACGCGTCGCCCAGCGCCTTGACATCATTGCCGAGGACACCGAGCGCGGCTGGACCGGCCGGCTGTCGACCTCCAATGAAGGCGTCGGCGGCTATGTGTTCGAACGCACGGTGCGCAGCGTCAAGGAATTCGCGCAGCTCGATGCCGGGCTGATAAATTCGGCCGACGCACGCCAGCTCGACCGCTATGCCCCGCGCCTCATGGAAGTCTATGGCGAGCCGCCGGTGCTGCGCCGCAAGGATGTCTCCGAAACCATTTCGGGGCCGCTGGCGCTGCTCAACGCGGTGTTTGCGACCGGCCGCAAGGGCCTGACCATGCAGCGCTACAAGGGCCTCGGCGAGATGAATGCCGAGCAGCTCTGGGAAACCACGCTCGACCCGAATGTGCGTTCGCTGCTGCAGGTCAAGGTCAATGACGCCACCGATGCGGATTCGCTGTTTTCGCGGCTGATGGGCGACGAGGTCGAACCGCGGCGCGAATTCATCCAGGACAACGCGCTGTCAGTTGCCAATCTGGACATTTGAGGGCTGGGGGCCTTGCCGCCGGAGCTCCACTCCGGGTCAGGCCTTTGGCTCCAGCTTCCGACCAAGGTCCACCGCGTCGCGCAGCACTTGCAGATGCGAGCGCGGCGCGGTGCCCGCCGGCAGGGCGATTTCGACGCCGTTTGCCGTCGATGACCAATAAAGCGTGTGGGTGAAGATACGGCCAAGTGAGCTGCGAAGCTCGATCTGGATGTTCTCCACACCGGGGCCGAAGTTTTCCGTCATCGGACCGGAAATCGGATCGCCTGTCGCCCAGCCATTGCCGCGGTCGTAGACGTTCGTCCAGCGCGTTGCCGCAAACACCGCGCCATGATGCACCGCGCGCTGCGCCTTGCCTTGGCTGTGTCCTTCCCGGTAAAGCACGGTGCCGCCGGGGCGCCCGTCATCGGCAATCGGCGGGCAAGCCGAGAACAGGCGCTCGGCAAGGCCACGCCTGAATTCCGCGAGATTGTAGGTCACCAGGAATTCGCTGTGGGAGAGCGGACTGCCAAGCGTGACGAAATCGCTGATCTTCCAGGGCAGCGGGTGGTCGGCGTCCTTGGTCCGAAGCTGCTGGTAGAGCGCCCATTGACCGCGCCGGAATCCGGCGAGGTCTTCAAGGTTCTTTGGCCACGCTGACCCATCAGAGCCGAGCGTTGCCTTGTCGACGGCCTCGACCGCCGCCAGTTTGGCCTTGTCGCGGACCGCTTCCAGCCTTCGCGGCCGGAACTCGGCCCACAGGATCTGCAGCAAATCATAGGCGATGATCGACCCAAGGCTGTGCGAGACCAGCACGATGCGGTCGTAAGCATCGTCCTTCATCAGCGTCTTGAGCAACGTCAGGCCTCTGTCGCGGATCAGCGCACGCTTCTCGATCGTCGCCGCCTCGGCGCGCACATAAGCGGCGACGTCACCGAAATAGGGC
Organism: Mesorhizobium sp. M0772; assembly: GCF_040320135.1. Classification (NCBI taxonomy): domain Bacteria; kingdom Pseudomonadati; phylum Pseudomonadota; class Alphaproteobacteria; order Hyphomicrobiales; family Phyllobacteriaceae; genus Mesorhizobium; species Mesorhizobium sp. M0772. Next base: position 59,303 of record NZ_JAMYPB010000005.1, read on the forward strand.
AGGGCGAACTGATCCACCGCCCAGATGACAAAAGAAGCGAGGGTGGTGATCATCAGGCCGGTCGTCAAGGTAACGGCCTGTTGCCAGACCGATGTTGCCAGCACGAGTGCTGCGCCCAGAATGACGATAACGATCAGAAGTGTGGCGACGTAAAGCTTGCGGGCGTCGAGCGGAATGTCGGCGGGCTTGCGCCACAACAGGTTCGTCACCCAGGCGGCCAGCCGGCCGCGCGTCGTGCCTTGCGTGATGTCGGCCCAATAAAGCTCGTAGAAATCGGTACGGCGGCCATCGACGTCGTAGGGCGTGGTGATGCGGCGCAGCTCGTGTGACTTGGTCCGGCTGTCGGGCGTGATCCAGCTCTGGTTGATCGTGGCGCCGGAAACGGCCGGATCGGGAATCTGGGCGTAGGGTGGAGCACGGGTGGGATCGCTGCTCCAGACCGCCTGGACGAATCCCCTCAGCGTACCCATCGGCCGCTGCTCGCCCATGCCGTGCACGATCACCACCGCCTGGCCGGGCTGCGCCTTTTTGTAAGCCAGCGATGCGACAGTCTTGGGCATCAGCGTCTCCGTTGACGACATCCGACGGCGGGATCGCTCATGCTACCCCCGGCTCACCGAGCCAACAATACACGGCAGCCCATGTGGAACTCCGTGAACCAATCCACAGTTTCGCAGTTGTGCCTCGGGCCGCGCGGAAAATAGTTCCGTTCCCGGCAAGCAAATCATTTCATTGCCCTTCGGAACGGAAATCGCTCAGGAACATTGTGACGACATCGATCAATTTCTCGCAGGGAGGCTCTTTATGGGACGCGGTATTTTGCTCTGGTTGCTCGGTATTCCGATCCCGATCATCATTCTCATCATGCTGTTCGTACGGTAGGAGGCGTCGATGCAGTCCACCGTATCGGCTGTCGACGTATCCGCCTCAACGGAATCCTCCGCCCCGGCCGTCAGCTGGGGTCCGATCATCGCCGGCGCCTTCGCGGCCTCGACGCTGACCTTCATCCTCATGCTGCTCGGTTCGGGGCTGGGGCTGACCATGGTCTCGCCGTGGTCCGGCGCCAGTGCCTCGCTGACCACCTTCGCGGTGTCCGGCGCCATCTGGCTCATCATCGTGCAATGGCTGTCCTCCGGGGTCGGTGGCTATCTTGCCGGACGCCTGCGCACCAAATGGGTCGGCATCCACACCGACGAGGTCTATTTCCGTGACACCGCGCACGGCCTCCTCGCCTGGGCGCTGGCGACATTGCTGGTCGTCGGCATTCTCGGGTCGGCGCTGTCGGCAGTGCTTGGTTCAGGCGTGCAGGCGGCTTCTACTGTTGCCTCAGGCGCCGCCATGGGTGCTTCGGCCGGCGCGTCCGCCAATGCCGGCAGCGCACCGGCCGACAATGCAACGTCCTATCTCGTGGATACGCTGTTCCGTCCGGCTGATGCCGCCAGGCTCGCGGCGGCCAATCCGGACAGCGATGCGGCTGCGGCCGGGCAGGCTTCGCGCATCCTCATCGCCAGTGCGGCGGCAGGCGAAGTTTCGGCTGACGACAAGACCTATCTGTCGCAGCTGGTCGCCGCCCGCACCGGGCTTTCCGAGGCCGACGCCAAGGCGCGTGTCGACGCCCTGGTGGCCAGGGTCGAGGACGCCAAGGTCAAGGCAAAGCAGGCCGCCGACGCCGCGCGGAAAGGCAGCGCCACCTTCGCCCTGCTTGGCGCCCTGTCGCTGGTTATCGGCGCCTTCATCGCCAGCGCTGCGGCAGCCCTGGGCGGCAGGCAGCGCGACGACGAGGAAGCGGTTTTCCTGACCAGCCGCTGAACCGGTCTTCAACATCAAAAAGCCCGGTCGAACCGGGCTTTTTTGTTTCCGATGATGGACCGACAACCTTCCAGTGGAAGGTTGCGGCGGCTTAGTGATCCATGGCCTTGACGATTTCCTCGGTCATCTTCTTGGCGTCGCCGAGCAGCATCATGGTGCCGTCCTTGTAGAACAGCGTGTTGTCGATGCCGGCGTAGCCCGAGCCGAGCGAGCGCTTGACGAACAGGCAGGTGCGGGCCTTGTCGACGTCGAGGATCGGCATACCGTAGATCGGCGACGACTTGTCGTCGCGGGCGGACGGATTGGTGACGTCATTGGCGCCGATGACATAGGCGACATCGGCCTGCGCGAACTCGGAGTTGATGTCTTCCAGTTCGAACACTTCGTCATAGGGAACATTGGCTTCGGCGAGCAGCACGTTCATGTGGCCGGGCATGCGGCCGGCCACGGGGTGGATGGCGTATTTGACATCCACGCCATTGGCCTTGAGCTTGTCGGCCATTTCGCGCAGCGCGTGCTGGGCCTGGGCGACCGCCATGCCGTAGCCCGGCACGATGATGACCTTCTGTGCGTTCATCATCAGATAGGCAGCGTCGTCGGCCGAGCCCTGCTTGACCGTGCGTTCGATGCCGTCATCGGCAACCGCCGCGGTCTCGCCGCCGAAGCCGCCGAGGATGACCGAGATGAACGACCGGTTCATGCCCTTGCACATGATGTAGGACAGGATGGCGCCGGACGAGCCGACCAGCGCGCCGGTGATGATCAACGCCAGATTGCCAAGCGTGAAGCCGAGTGCCGCGGCGGCCCAGCCGGAATAGGAATTCAGCATCGAGACGACGACCGGCATGTCGGCGCCGCCGATCGGGATGATCAAGAGGACGCCGAGCGCCAGCGAAGCCGCGACGATCAGCCAGAACACCAGCTTGGCCTCGGTGGTGACCAGAAGCACGATCAGCACGATCAGCGCGATGCCGAGGACCGCGTTGATGATGTGACGGCCGCCGATCATGATCGGCTTGCCCGACATGCGGCCATCGAGCTTGAGGAAGGCGATGACGGAGCCGGTGAAAGTGATGGCGCCGATGGCAACGCCAAGGCTCATCTCGATCAGCGCCTGGGCGTGGATGTCGCCATTGGTGCCGATGCCGAAACTTTCCGGCGCGTAGATGGCGGCTGCCGCTACCATGACGGCGGCAAGGCCGACCAGCGAGTGGAAGGCGGCGACAAGCTGCGGCATCGAAGTCATGGCGATGCGGCGCGCTGTAACGGCGCCGACGCCGCCGCCGATGGCCAGACCAAGCACGATCAGGCCGAAGCGCCCGGCGGACGGGGTTGCCAGCGCCAGCGTGGTGGCGATGGCAATGCCCATGCCGATCATGCCGTAGAGATTGCCTTGGCGGCTGGTGGTCGGATGCGACAGGCCGCGCAGCGCCATGATGAACAGGACGCCGGAGACCAGGTAGAGGAAGGACGCGAAGTTGGCGTTCATGGCGCTCTACCGGTCCTTCTTCTTGTACATGGCCAGCATGCGCTGGGTGACCAGGAAGCCGCCAAAGATGTTGACCGAGACCAGCATCAGCGCGACGAAGCCGAAGCCGGTGGCAACCCCGGAGGCCGAGATGCCGACGGCCAGCAGCGCGCCGACGACGATGACCGAGGAGATGGCGTTGGTGACCGCCATCAGCGGCGTGTGCAGCGCCGGCGTCACCGACCAGACGACGTAGTATCCGACGAAGATCGCAAGTACAAAGATGGCGAAGCGGAAGACGAAGGGATCGATGGCGCCGCCGGACAGTGCGTGCGCGGCATCGCCCGCCGCATCGGCGCCACCAGGCGCGTTGGCCAGGTTCTGCACAGCCAGCCGGACGGCGGCACTTGCCTGATCGAGCTGATCGAGGGCTTTCTGCAAGGTCTGATCCATCACGCGGTCCCCTTCGGCTTGGCGGCGGACTTGCCGGCAGTGGCTTTGTCGGACGCCTTTTTCGGTGCAGCCTTCTTCGGCGTGGCATCAGCCACAATGGTCTTGGCCGGAATGGCCGCCGGTTCGACATGGGGCTGTTCCGCCGCCTTGGCGAAGGCCGGATGCACCACGCGGCCAGCGTCGGTCAGCATCGTCGCCTTGACCAGATCGTCTTCGCGGTTGATGGCGAGCGTCTTGCTGGTCTTGTCGACCAGCGTCTCGAGGAAGGCGAACAGGTTCCTGGCGTAGAGCAGCGAGGCCGATGCGGCGACGCGGCCGGGCACGTTGAGGTGGCCGACGATTTTCACGCCATTGGCCGTGGTCACCACCTGGCCTGCAACTGCGCCTTCGACATTGCCGCCGCGCTCGACGGCGAGGTCGACGATCACCGAGCCCGGCTTCATCGAGGCGACCATCGCCGCCGACACCAGCTTCGGCGCCGGACGGCCGGGGATCAGCGCCGTGGTGATGACGATGTCCTGCTTGGCGATGTGCTCAGCGGTGAGCGCTGCCTGCTTGGCCTGGTACTCCTTCGACATTTCCTTGGCGTAGCCGCCGGCGGTCTCGGCCGCCTTGAACTCCTCGTCCTCGACGGCGAGGAACTTTGCGCCGAGCGACGCCACCTGTTCCTTGGCGGCGGGACGAACGTCGGTGGCGGTGACGACGGCGCCGAGACGGCGCGCCGTGGCGATCGCCTGCAGGCCGGCAACGCCGACGCCCATGATGAAGATCTTCGCCGCCGGCACGGTGCCGGCCGCCGTCATCATCATCGGCAGCGCGCGGTCATACTCCGATGCGCCGTCGATCACGGCCTGGTAGCCGGCGAGATTGGCCTGCGACGACAGCACGTCCATCGACTGGGCGCGGGTGATGCGCGGCATGAATTCCATCGAGAAGGCGGTGACCCCAGCCTCGGCAAGCGCCGCGACCGCGGCGTCATTGCCGTAGGGATCCATGATGGCGATGACCGCCGCACCCGATTTGTAGCCCTTCAGCTCGGCGTCGGTCGGCCGGCGCACCTTCAGCACCACATCCGCCCGGCTCGCATCCGAAGCCTTGCCGATCGCGGCGCCCGCCTTGGCGAACTCCTCATCTGGAATGCGCGACCTGGTGCCGGCGCCTGTCTCGACGGTGACGTCGAAGCCCAGCGCCGCCAGCCGCTTCACGGTATCGGGCGAGGCCGCGACACGAGGCTCGCTGGCATCGGGCTCGCGAGGGATGAAAACCGTCTGTCCCACCGCATGATCCTTTCGGCTGGAACCTGTTTGCGCAAGAGTGCGGCTTGCGAAAGAGTGCGGCCGGATGTCCGGCTACGCCCCTGGCAAGGGTCTGAAGAGACTATCGGAGAATGAAGGCGCCGAGGGCGAGGATCAGCACGAACAGGATGGTCGCGGAGAAGAAGCCGCCTGCGAAGAAGCCGAAAGCCATGGCCAGGAGCAGGGCGCCGCAGAACAGCGAGCCGTATTTGGCCAGCGCCAGAAAGCCATGATAGGTGCGGTCATGTTCGGCATAGTCCATCTTCGCGCCCAGTTCGACAGGACCGGTCGGCGTGTGATCAGCCATAGGAATACCCCTTCGAAGACATCTTTGAGGCACATAGCGAAAAGCCGGGCCAAGAGCAATGGCGCTATTGCCGCACGACCAGTGACAACAGCCTCAAAGGAATGTTGAAAGCCGGCGGCAGGGCTTGTCGCCGGCCTAACGTCGAACGTTGAGGGTTTTGCGTTTCAACCGGCTAGATGCGGAAACAGCCCGAGCAGCCCAATGACGATCAGATAGAGCGCGACGATGTAGTTGAGCAGCCGCGGCATCACCAGGATCAGCACGCCGGCAATCAGCGAGATCAGCGGGGTCAGTGCTAGCTCGGGAATATGCATGTCGGTTCCTTTCTATGGCCGCGTCGGCGTCGTCCAGAACGCGGAAGCGGCGGGAAAGCTCCAGAGCTCGCGTGCCGAATTACGCAGGCTTCAGTGGTGTCAGGCGGCTTCGCGGAAAAACTTGGCGGTGGGCAGGATGGTTAGCGGTGCGAGTTCGCCGCTCTTGGGGCGTTGGAAGAGCATGCGCTGCTCGAACGGCGTGGAGTTGAAGAACGGGAAGCGATCCAGCGTCGCCTGCATGTTTTCGGAGCACTTCGACTGGAACAGATGCACGGGAACGGTGAGACCGGGATAGATGCGCGGGGGCACCGCCTGCTCGGAACGGAAGATGCGATGATAGAAGCCGGCATGCTCTTCCTTGACCGCCGTCAGGCAATATGTCGGTTTGAAGTGGCTGCAAGCTACGACCGCAAGCCTGAGCGTCACGTAGGGCAGCACGCGCAGGCTGGTCGACCACTCGATATCGGCAGCGAAACGGCTTGGATCGACGAACGTCTCGCCAACTGCCAGCCGCCGCGCAAGCGTGTCGCCGAACACGGCGGTGCTGGGGGAAACAGGGTATTTCGCGCAGGCGTAGTGGATTCTGATGGTGCTGACCAGAACACCATCGAAGAACACGCCAAATCGGTAGGAATTGCGCAGATCGTCGAAGTCGTCCTTTACCATACGCGAGGCATCGGGCTTCACCATGCCAGCATGAAGGTAGGATTTGTAGCGAAGTCGATAGATGGCTTCCAAATCCTCGGCACCGTCGCAAAGGCGATACTCGACGTGCTCCAGGACGTCCATGATATGACGAGAAAACACCGAAGGAGACTGAGCGGTGGCCCTAGAAGCCACCAGAGGCATACCTGCTAGCTGAGTTTCCATTGTTACCCTCGTGCCGTCGCAACTAAACCATACCGGACGACCGAATGAACAAGAAGATGAAACTCTAATCGTCTGTGTTTACCGAATATTAACGTTAACAATAGGTTAACGTTTTGGCAATACACAGCTTTTTTGACGGCTTTCAAGCGCGATTTAAAGGTTGGGCTTCATGTGGTCGCGAGTTTGGCGACGGGCCGCAATTCCGCGGCGAAGGGCCAGGTCACATTGGACATCGTTTCGATGCCGGACGCGCTGAGAGCTGCGCCGAAGAGGAAGCCCTGGACGAGGTCGGGTTTCACCGAATGCACCAGGATCTTCAGCTGTTCGAACGTTTCCACACCTTCGATGGTGACGGTCAGCCCGAGCACGCGGGTCAGGTCGACGATGCCCTTCAACAAATCGAGCGAACGCTTGTTCTGGGTCACGTCCATCAGGAACGAACGGTCGATCTTGATCTTGTCTAGCGGCAGCTTGTGGAGGTAGCTCAGGCTTGAATAGCCGGTGCCGAAATCGTCGAGCGCGATGCGCACGCCAAGCTGCTTCAGTTCCTCGATATACTGGCGCGTCAGCGATTTGTCGTCGAGCAGCGCGGTTTCGGTGACTTCGATCTCGAGGCGGCCAGCGGCGAGCCCCGAAGTGGCAAGCGCGTCGCGAACCTTCTGGACGACGTCGCGGCTGCGGAAATCCTTGGCCGAAAGGTTGACCGACACGCTGGTCTGTGCGGGCCATTTGGCGCATTCAGCGCAGGCCGCCGCGAGCACGAAGGTGCTGATCTCGGAAATGATGCCCATTTCTTCGGCCAGCGGAATGAAGACGCTGGGCGAAACCGGCCCGAGGTCGGGATGATCCCAGCGGCACAGCGCCTCGCAGCTGGCGATGCGCATGGTGTTCATCGCCACGATGGGCTGATAGACCACCCGCAAGGCCTTGCCCTCCACAGCCGTGCGCAGGTCGGCCTTCATCATCTGGCGGTTGCGGAACGCCGCATCCATCGCCGCCTCGAAGAGTCGCCAGTTGTTCTTGCCGAGTTCCTTGGCCTTGTAGAGCGCCAGATCGGCCTTGACGATCATGGCGTCGACATCGGTGTCCTCGACCCTGGACAGCACGGCGCCCGCGCTTGCCTGGATGCGCAGGCTGTGACCAGCGACATCGACTTCGCCCTGCAGATCGGCAAAGATCTGGTCGAGCAGGCCGGTCAGATGGCTTTCATCCTCGACGCGGTCGAAGAAGATCATGAACTCGTCGCCGCCGAAGCGGCTGACATTGACGCCTTGCCCGGCGACGGCCGCCAGTCGCTCGGCAACGGCATAGATCAGCCCATCGCCGACTGGATGGCCAAGTGTGTCGTTGACGCTCTTGAAATCGTCGAGATCGAGCACCGCCAGGGCGCACAGCCGGTCGCGGCTGCCCGACGCCATGGCCTCGCCGACGAGCTCATGGAAATAGGCGCGGTTCGGCAGGCCGGTGAGGCTGTCATAGCGCGCCATGAAGCGGATCTTTTCTTCGGACTCGACGCGGGCGGTGACGTCCTCGAAGGTGATGACGCCGAGGTCCTGATTGCCCTCGCGGGCCGAGAACTCGTAGTGCTGGCCATTGGAGAAGGAGACCAGCACCTTGCGGTCACGGCCTTCGCGCAACGCGCGCGTCAGCTGCGCTTCGACATAGCGGCAGTCTTTCGGCGCCAGCATGCCGCCCGCAACGCCGCGCAGGAGCAGCGAATGGATCGACCGCCCGAGCAGCTGGTCGGGCGAGCGCAGCGACATCAGATGCGCGGCTTCGGCATTGCCGACCACGACCTTGCCGTCGGGTCCGAGCATGACCAGGCCATGCGACATGGTGTTGAGTGCGCGGTTGAAGCGCTGCGCGATTTGCCTCGCCTGCTTATGCCCGACCACGGCCGAGAACAGCACGTTGCGCACATGGTCGGCACTGCCCTTGATGATGAACATGAACGGGATGATGAGCAGCCCAAGCACGACACTGGGGATGTCAAACCTGAGGATAAGGGCTGCTGCGATCGGCCCGACGAAGGTTACCGCGAAGATCGTGACCATGCGGGGCGAGCCGTAGTTTCGGCCTACGACCGTGACCAGAGAGCCAAGCGTTATGGCGAGCGCTGCGATCTCGGCATACGCATCCGAGTAGACATAGATCGAAATGAAGCAGAACAGGCCCAGCATCAGCCCCTGGATGCTGCCGTTCAGGATATATTCGCGCTCCCATCGTGTCGCATCCAAGGCATCGTGGATGGAACCACCTAGGCGATGGAACCGCCGCAAGCTGAAATACCGCCAAACGCCGATGCCAAGCAGTGCTCCGGCAAGAACCAGGAAGACAGGCTGGCCGTTGCGCCAATAGACCATAAGGCTGGCGGTTGCGTGGCAAAGCGCGCCAATGACCAGCATATGCGCGTTGTCGAACAACGAGCGCACAAACTGGATATAAACATCCACAGGGATGTTATCGGTCTTTGTTCTGCCCATTACTGGCGCCCAACTGAACCACAGCCTTGGCATAGTCCCATTAAAAAACCTTTAGCTCGCGCTGAAGGGCCTGTTTTTCCGGCCCTTTTGGCTACTCAGCGGCTTGTAATGCGCTTGGCTGCACCGGCAACTTGAATCGTTCAAGAAGGCGATTTCGTTCATCCGCCGCCTTTTCGGCGCTGGCCTGCCTGACATGGCCGTAGCCGCGAATGAGCGCCGGCACCGAGGCAAGGGCGATGGCGGCCTCGATCCTGCCTGGCGCAAGGGCCTTGGCGACAAGCTCCAGATCGGCCTCATAGCGGGCCAGAAGCTGCCGCTCGATGCGCCGCTCAGTGCTGTAGCCGAACACGTCGAAGGCCGTGCCGCGCAGGCCCTTCAGCGCCGCCAGCAGGCGAAATCCCTTCATCATCCACGGGCCGAAGCTCGATTTCCTCGGCTTGCCGTCATTGCCGCGCCTGCCCATGATCGGTGGCGCCAGATGAAATTCGAGTTTGTCGTAGCTCTGGAACTGTTTTGAGAGCTCCATAGCGAAGGAGCCGTCGGTGTAGAGCCGCGCCACCTCATATTCGTCCTTGATCGCCATCAGCTTGAACAGGTTTCTGGCGGCGGCCTCGGTCACCGCGGTCGAGCCAGGCACGGCCTTGGCCTCGGCAGCACGCAAAACCGCCAGCTTCTCGGCATAGCGCCTGCCATAGGCGGCATTCTGATAGGCAGAGAGGAAAGCGACGCGGCGGGCGATGATATCGTCCAGCGTCTCGGCGATCTCAGTGGCCTTGCCCGGCTGCGCGATGAGGCCGCGCACAAAGTCCGGCTGATGCGCGGCGCGCCGGCCCCAGCGGAACGCGGCGATGTTCATCGCCACCGCCTCGCCGTTCAATTCGATTGCTCTTTCAACGGCTTGCGCCGACAGCGGCAGCCCGCCATGCTGGAAAGCGAAGCCGAGCATGAACATGTTGGCGCCGAGCGAATTGCCGAACAATTGGGTGGCGGTGCGCGTGGCGTCGAAGAAATGCGTCTTGTCTTCGCCGGCAGCAGCACGGATCGCCTTCTTCAGGCGCTCGATCGGCAGCGAGAAATCGGCCGAACGGGCGAATTCGCCGGGCATGATCTCGGCGGTGTTGGCGAGGAAGATGGTATGGCCTTCGCGCACCGCGCCTAGCACCTTCTTGGCGCCGGACACGACAAGGTCGCAGCCGAGTACCAGGTCGGCCTTGCCGGCCGAAACGCGGATCGCGTGGATGTCGTCCGGCGTGCGGGCGATGCGGACATGGGTGAACACCGAACCGCCCTTCTGGGCGAGGCCGGCCATGTCAATCATGCCGCAGCCCTTGTCCTCGAGATGGGCGGCCATACCGAGCACAGCACCTATGGTGACGACGCCGGTGCCGCCGACGCCGTCGATGATCGCCGCCCAACCCTCGCTACCGAGCGGGAATTCGGCTGGCACCGGCACGCCGTCAAGCGGGTCGGAGCGCCCGGCAATGCCTTCGGCCTTCCTGATCTTGGCGCCGTGCACGGTGACGAAGGACGGGCAGAAGCCGTTGACGCAGGAGAAATCCTTGTTGCAGCTCGACTGGTCTATTCTGCGCTTGCGGCCGAACTCGGTTTCGACCGGCTGGATCGAGACGCAGTTCGATTGCACCCCGCAATCGCCGCAGCCCTCGCAGACCAGTTCGTTGATGAAGACCCGCTTGTCGGGATCGGGAAAAGTGCCGCGCTTGCGGCGGCGGCGTTTTTCGGCGGCGCAGGTCTGGTCGTAGAGCAGCACCGAGACGCCTTTGACGTCGCGCAGTTCACGCTGGACGAGGTCGAGGTCGTCGCGGTGGTGGATGGTGGCACTGGGCGGGAATTCGGCTTTGCCCGCATATTTCTCCGGCTCGTCGGTGACAATGGCGATGCGCTCGACGCCTTCGGCGCGCACCTGTCTGGCGATCATGTCGACAGTCAGGCCGCCTTCATGCGGCTGGCCGCCGGTCATGGCGACGGCGTCGTTGTAGAGGATCTTGTAGGTGATGTTGGCATCGGTCGACAGCGCGAAGCGGATCGCCAGCGTGCCGGAGTGATTGTAGGTCCCGTCGCCGAGATTCTGGAAAATGTGGCCGCGCTTGGAGAATGGCGCCTGGCCGACCCATTGTGCGCCCTCGCCCCCCATGGCGGTGAAGCCGACCGTGTTGCGGTCCATCCACAGCGCCATGAAATGGCAGCCGATACCGGCGGCGGCGATCGAGCCGTCCGGCACCTTGGTCGAGGAATTGTGCGGGCAGCCGGAGCAGAAGAACGGCGTGCGCGAACCGATATCGCTGGTGTCGGCAAGCATCGCCTGGAACTGGCGCAGCTTTGCCACCTTGGCAGTGATCTCTTCCGAAGGGCCGATTGTGCGCAGGATGCGCTCGCCCAGCGCAATGGCGATCTCGTTGGGGTCGAGCGCGCCCTTGGCCGGGAACAGCCAGTCGCCGCGCTCGTCCTTCTTGCCGACGATCATCGGCTGGGTGGCGGTGCCGTAGAGGTTTTCGCGCAGCTGCACCTCGATCAGCGAGCGCTTCTCCTCGACGACGACGATGGTGTCGAGGCCGCGGGCGAATTCGGCGATATGCTGCAGGTCGAGCGGCCATGGGCAACCGACCTTGAACAGGCGGATGCCGATGCGGCCGGCGGCGGCCTCGTCGATGCCGATGTCTTCCAGCGCCTGGCGGACATCGAGATAGCTCTTGCCGAGCGTGATGATACCGAGCTTCGGCGCGCGGCCGCCCGAATAGACGATGCGGTTCAGGCCGTTGGCATGGATGAAGGCGGATGCAGCGGCGCGCTTGTGTTCATGCAGCCGCTCCTCCTGGCCGAGCATGTCGATCTCATCGCGGATGTTGAGGCCGCCGGGCGGCATATCGAATTCCGGCACGACGATGTTCAGGCGCTCGAGCGCGGCATCGACGGAGGCCGTGGATTCGATGTTGTCCTTGACGCATTTGATAGCCGCCCAGGTGCCGGCGAAGCGCGACATGGCAAAGCCGTAGAGGCCGTAGTCGATGATCTCCTGAACGCCGGCCGGGTTGAGGATCGGCACCATGGTGTCGACGAACAGGAATTCGGTGGCGTGCGCATTGGTCGATGATTCGGCCATATGGTCGTCGCCCATCAGCGCAAGCACGCCGCCATGCTTCGACGATCCCGCGAGGTTGGCGTGGCGGAAAACGTCGCCGGAGCGGTCGACGCCCGGTCCCTTGCCGTACCAGACCGAAAACACCCCGTCATGCTTGCCTTCGCCCAGCAATTCCGTCTGCTGAGAGCCCCAGCAGGCGGTGGCGGCAAGCTCCTCGTTGAGGCCGGGCTGGAAGACGATGTCGGCCTGCGCCAGCTGCTTTTTCGCCCGCCACAGCTGCATATCGAGGCCGCCGAGCGGCGAGCCGCGATAACCGGACACGAAGCCGGCCGTGTTGAGGCCGGCCCGGCGGTCGCGCTCGCGCTGCATCAAAAGCATGCGGATGACCGCCTGTGCGCCGGACAGGAAGATGCGCTCCTTGCCAAGATCGAACTTGTCGTCGAGCGCGACGTCGTGCAGCGTCATCAGGCATTTCCTCTGCGGAGACAGCACCGGGGGCGCGCAGCCAACGTAGGAGTGAGATGGCGCAGTCTTTCTCCGCTTGCAAGGCAGGTCAAACGAAATCGAAAGTGCCAGGCAAAGCGCAACGAACGATCCGCTGCCGTCGCGTATCCGGCACGAAATCGGTCCGCGGCGGTTGTCCGGCGACCGAAAATTTCCACGCAGTCGCGCCCGGCAAAGACGCGTCAGCCTTTCGAGCAATCCGGCTTCGGCTCACCCGGCAGCTTGCCGTCGGGATGGCCGGCAAGATCGGGATTGGCCGTATAGAGCTGGTCGACCACCAGCGGCCGGTCGGGAAGGATCGACTGGTCCTCGCTCGACATCAGCGTCGTGTCGATCTTCTGCAGGAACGTGCCGTCAGGACCCCTGATGCTGATGGAGATCGCATAGGGCTTGTCCTTGACGATGCAGGTGAGCGCCGGGCTCTCCAGGCTGACCTTGTCGAGCTTCGGCCAGACCTTCTGCTCGACTACCAGGGGAGGGCCGCCGGCCGGATTCTGGAAACTGGCGACCGCAACCTGGCCTTCGCCCATCGGCTGCAGGGGCCGCAGCGTCACGACATAGGTCGCCCGGGCGAGACGGTAGTTGAAGACGACGACCTTGCCGGAAACCTCGAACAGCTTGCCGTCGCCGCCGGTGTCGCGGCAGGCGCCAAGCGCAACGGCTGCAATGAGCGCAGCACCGACAAGGATCGAACGAAAAACAACCCTAGGCATTGTTGACCTCATGTGCCGCCGTGCGGCGGCGATAGTGACGGCTTGCTTTCTGGCGGTTGCCGCACACAGCCATATCGCACCAAAGGCGGCTGGAATTGCGGCTCCTGTCGAGAAACAGCCAGCTGCAATTGGGACAGATCCTGAGCCTGGCGACCGTGTCGTCGCGCAGCAGCGACAAGGCCGAAACCGCCAGCGCCGCCTCGAACGCGATCGGCGTCGATGGATCGCCGAACGGTCTACCCGGTGCGCCGATTTCGGCAGGGCTCCGATCGAGGCCGTTGGCGCAGGCCTTGAGAAAAGCGGCGAGGTCGCCGGCGGCAAGCGCACCTTTCGACACCGCGCCGCGAAACAGGCGGTCGGTCGTCTCGCGGATCGCCAGCACCACCGGCGCGATGCTGTCCGGCGAGGTCGCCTCTAGCGGTCTGCCGCCAAGCTCGGCGCCGCGAAAGCCGCTTGCGGCATCGGCGAAGCGCGCGATCTCGGCCGGATCGTCAAAACGGTCGAAGGTCTTTTCCGGATCGTTGCGCAACACCACGGTGTTGGCCGTATCGAGCGCAAGAATGCCGCCGGTGAAGCGATGCGGGGTCCAGGATACCGTCATGCCGGCAATCTAACCGATAAATCGCGTTTGACAAGTTAGATTTACGATGCAAACCTTGGCGCGGGCTCCGGCGCCCGGAAAGCTGTCTATGCTCTATTTCTTCCAGCAGGTGCTGAACGGGCTGCATTCCGGCGCGCTCTATGCGCTGCTTGCCTTCGGCTACGTGCTGACCAACGGCATCCTGCACCGGACCAATCTCGCCTATGGCGCGCTGTTCGCCTTTTGCGGCCAGACGATGATCCTGACCGTGGCCTTCGGCTATCAGGTATTGTGGCTGACCTTGCTGGCGGCAGTAGTGCTCGGCGTCGTCACGGCTTTCCTTTATGCCGCGCTGATCGGCCACGTGCTGTCGCGCAGCGTCTTCGAACCGCTGGCCGACCGCACGCCCAATGCCATTGTGGTGACGACGCTCGGCATCCTGCTGGTGCTGTCGGAAGCAAGCCGTATCGCCGCCGACACGCATGATTGGTGGCTGCCGCCGATGCTGGCGCAGCCCATCGTTTTTGCTCAGGATGCCGGCTTCCAGGCGACGCTGACGCTGATCCAGCTCATCGATTGCGCGGTGGTTCTGGCGGCAATCATGCTCGCTGCATGGGCGTTTGCCCGCTCGGGCTTCGGTCGCCGTTGGCGCGCCGTCTCCGACGATCCCAAAGCGGCTGCCATGTGCGGCGTGGACGTGCGCGCAGTGTTCCGGCATGCGGTGCTGTTCGGCGGTTTCTGCGCCGCGCTGGCCGGAATCATGGCCGCCCTTTACTACGGCAATGTCAGCTTCGGCTCCGGCCTCGTCTTCGGGCTGAAAATCCTGTTCGTGACGGCGGTGGGCGGCTATCTCTCTCCGCCTCGGGCCGCGCTCGGTGCGGCCGCCTTCGGCATGACGGAGTCGCTATGGGCCGGCTATTTCCCGATCGAATGGCGCGATGGCTGGATGTATCTGTTCCTGGTCGCGGCACTTGTGCTGATCGGTCCCGGCCGCGACCAGCAGAAGATCGCCTGATCGCCGCATCCGCTGTCAGACTTTGGTTGCATGACGCAGCAGCCGGTCGGCACTTATCCCCTGCCTCCCGTCACGACGGCGTTGATCGCGCCCATGCCATGTTGACCCGCCGAACCACGCACGGCATACCGTTGGGCCACAGCGGCGCGACGGAAAATAGGGGAGCCGGCGCGCCTTCGACCTCAGGGAGGAAATGCATGGCAGGGCTGCTCGCTCTATCCAGAACGATCGACCGTATGAACGAGTTCATCGGCCGGTGGATATCGTGGCTGATCCTGCTGGCAATCCTGGTCAGCGCCGCCAATGCCATCATCCGCAAGGTCTTCGACGTCTCGTCGAATGCCTGGCTGGAACTGCAGTGGTACCTGTTCGGCGCCGCCTTCATGCTGGCCGCCGCCTACACGCTGAAACAGAACGACCATATCCGCATCGACATCGTCTACGGCATGTGGTCGCGCCGCGTGCAGCACTGGATCGACCTGCTCGGCCATGTCTTCTTCCTGATGCCGTTCGTGACGCTGATGGTGATCTATTTTATACCCTACGTGTCGCTGTCGTTCCGCAGCGGCGAAATGTCGAACAATTCCGGCGGCCTGATCATCTGGCCGGCCAAGGCGATCCTGCTCGTCGGCTTCTTTCTGCTGGCGCTGCAGGGCATCTCCGAGATCATCAAGAAGATCGCCATCATGCGCGGCGACATGGACGATCCCAATCCGTTCATCTCGGTGCACGAACAGGCCGAGCTCGAGGCGAAAGCCCTTGCCGAAGAAGCCAAGGCGCTCGCCCAGGAGGCGCGCCCATGATCGAGTTCATCGCCCAGAACATGGCGCCGATCATGTTCGCCTCGCTGATCATCTTCCTGCTGATCGGCTATCCCGTCGCTTTCTCGCTCGCCGCAAACGGCCTGATGTTCTTCTTCATCGGCGTCGTGCTGTCGCCCTATTCGGGCGGCTCGATCAACCTGGCGTGGCCGCTGCTGCATGCGCTGCCCGACAATTTCTACGGCAGCCGGGTGATGTCGAACGACACGCTCTTGGCGATCCCGTTCTTCACCTTCATGGGCATCGTGCTCGAACGATCCGGCATGGCCGAGGACCTGCTCGACACGATCGGCCAGCTGTTCGGCCCGGTTCGCGGCGGCCTTGCCTATGCGGTGATCTTCGTCGGTGCGCTGCTTGCCGCGCCCCCGGGCGTGGTCGCGGCTTCGGTCATCGCCATGGGCCTGATCTCGCTGCCGATCATGCTGCGCTACGGCTATGACCGACGACTGGCGTCGGGCGTCATCGCGGCATCCGGCACACTCGCCCAGATCATCCCGCCGTCGCTGGTGCTGATCGTTCTGGCCGACCAGCTCGGCCGTTCGGTCGGCGACATGTATGCCGGCGCGCTGATCCCCGGCCTGGTGCTGACCGGCCTTTACACGCTCTACATCCTGATCATGTCGATCGTCCGGCCGAACTCGATGCCGGCGTTGCCGCTGGCGGCCCGCACGCTTGGCCACGGCGTGCTGTCGCTGCTCGCGGCACTGCTGGTGGCAGTCGCGGCTTCCTATGCGGCCTATCGCTACCTTGCGCCGGCGCATGGCGACAATGCCGATATCCTTGGCGCCAGCATCGGGGTGATCCTGATCTATATCGTGGCGATCGCCGACAAGGGCCTGAACATCAACATGATGTCCAGGTTGGCGCAGCAGGTGATCATCGTTTTGATCCCGCCTCTGGCGCTGATCTTCCTGGTGCTGGGCACCATCTTCCTCGGCATCGCCACCCCGACGGAGGGCGGCGCCATGGGCGCGGTTGGCGCCCTGGCGATGGCGGCAATGAAGGGGCGGTTGTCGCTGGATGTCATCAAACAGGCGCTCGCGTCGACCACGAGGCTTTCCTCCTTCGTGCTGTTCATCCTGATCGGCGCGCGGGTGTTCTCGCTGACCTTCTACGGCGTCAACGGCCACGTCTGGGTCGAGCATTTGTTGACGTCGCTGCCGGGCGGCGAAGTCGGCTTCCTGATCGGCGTCAACATCCTGGTCTTCGTGCTCGCCTTCTTCCTCGACTTCTTCGAGCTCGCCTTCATCATCGTACCGCTTTTGGCGCCGGCTGCCGATAAGCTCGGCATCGACCTGATCTGGTTCGGCGTGCTGCTCGGCGTCAACATGCAGACCTCCTTCATGCATCCGCCTTTCGGCTTTGCGCTGTTCTACCTGCGCTCAGTCGCCGCGCGCGTGCCCTATCTCGATCGCCTCACCGGCAAGCAGATCGCGCCGGTGACCACCGGCCAGATCTATTGGGGCGCCGTGCCCTTCGTCTGCATCCAGGTGATCATGATCGGGCTGACCATCGCCTTCCCGCAAATGGTCATGCGCTACAAGGGTGCGGCCGTCGATCCGGGTACGATCGAGATCAACTTGCCTGATATGCCAGGCCTTGCGCCTCTCGGCACACCACCACCAGCCAACGGTGGTCCATCACCTGCGGCGCCACCGTCGAACGATCTCTCGCAGCCGCCGAATTTCGGCGAGACGCCGCCCGCCAAGCCGGCGGCGCCGGCGACCGACCTGTCGCAGCCGCCGAACTTCAACTGATGTGTGAACACTGAGAACCTGAGTGAGGATGTTATGAGAGCCGTGCGCCTGGAAGCGGTGGGCAGCATTGCGCTACGGGAGGTCGACAAGCCTGTTGCGGGACCGCAGGACGTTCTGGTGCGCGTCGAAGCCTGCGGCGTTTGCGGCACCGACCGTCACCTCCTCCACGGCGAATTCCCTTCGAGCCCGCCGGTGACGCTTGGTCACGAATTCTGCGGCATCGTCGAGGCTGTCGGCGACGCGGTTTCCGGCATCGCCATCGGTGACCGTGTTACCGGCGATCCCAACATCTTCTGCGGACGCTGCAGTCATTGCCGAGCCGGCCGCGTCAATCTGTGCAGCAATCTCAGGGCCATCGGCATCCATCGCGACGGCGGCTTCGCCGACTACGTCGTGATGCCGCAGAGCCAGGCCTTTCTTCTGCCTGCGAACCTCAAGCCAACGCATGGCGCCTTCTGCGAGCCGCTGGCCTGCTGCCTGCACGCTGTCGACCTCGCCGGAATCAGACCCGGCGCTGCCGTGGTGGTGCTTGGTGGCGGCGTCATCGGCCTGCTTACCGTGCAATTGGCGAGGCTCGCAGGAGCGGCGACCATCATCCTGTCGACGCGGCAGGCCTCCCGCCGTGCGCTCGCCGAAGAGCTCGGTGCAACGGCGACGGTCGACCCAAACGCGGTCGACCCGATCGAGGCGATCGCCGGCCCAACCGGCCTTGTGCCCGGCGGGGCCGACGTGGTGCTCGAATGCGCCGGTGTCCCCGATACCGTCGAACAATCGATGCGGCTGGCGAAGTCCGGCGGCACGGTGGTGATCGTCGGCGTGATGCCGCAAGGCGTGAAAGTGCCCTTCGAACCGTTCGACATCCTGTTTCGCGAACTGAAGGTTCTCGGCTCGTTCATCAACCCCTTCACCCACAGGCGGGCGGCGGACCTTGTCGCGTCCGGGGCAATCGAGATCGACAAGCTCATCTCCAGACAGGTCGGCCTGGACGGAGCCCCCTCGGTTATCTCCAACCCGGCCGCCCCCGGCGAGGTCAAGGTGTTGGTGGTGCCGGGCAGGGAATGAAGGGCAGCCTCAATCCTGCGACGTTGGCGATTGGCGAAACGACGATGACCGCGTCCCTCTCCCCGTCACTATACGGGGAGAGGATGCCGGCAGGCAGGTGAGGTGCAGCGTCAACGCTTGGAAAGATAAGCTATAATTTCGGGGCGGCTACCAAGCCCAAGGCGATCAATCGCCGAAGTTTGCGCCGCCCCTCATCCACCTGCCGGGACCTTCTCCCCGTACAGTGACGGGGAGAAGGGACAGATCCCAGCCTACAGTTTGCCGTTGCGCTGCTGGACCATCATGAAGGTGTCGTAATTGTACTCGGCCACCTGCGCCCACAGATAGTGCTCCTTGCGGAAGCCCTTGATCGAGTCCCAGATCTTCTTGAACGGTGCGTTGGTGGCTTCCATTTCGGTGTAGACCTCATTGGCCTTCTCGAAACAGGCGGCCATGATGTCCTGGCTGAACGGGCGCAATTTCGCGCCGCCGGCCACCAGCCGCTTGACTGCTGCAGGATTGAGGTAGTCGTATTTCTGCAGCATGTTGGCGTCCGCCGCGTGCGCGGCCGTGTGCACCAGCGACTTGTAGGCCGGCGAAAGCTCTTCGTACTTCGCCTTGTTGAACAGGAGATGGACGGTCGGGCCGCCTTCCCACCAGCCGGGATAGTAGTAATAGGGCGCGACCTTGTAGAAGCCGAGCTTCTCGTCGTCATAGGGGCCGACCCATTCGGCGGCGTCGATCGTGCCTTTTTCCAGCGCCGGATAGATGTCGCCACCGGCGATCTGCTGCGGTACGACGCCGAGCTTCGAGACCACTTTGCCGGCAAAGCCGCCGATGCGCATCTTGAGGCCGGAGAGATCGGCGACGGTGTTGATCTCCTTGCGGAACCAGCCGCCCATCTGCACGCCGGTGTTGCCGCCGGGCAGGCCGAACAGGCCTTGCGTGGCGAGAAACTCGTTGAACAGGTCGATGCCGCCGCCATGATAGTGCCAGGCATTCATGCCGCGCGCGTTGAGCGAGAACGGCACCGCCGCACCGAGCGCCCATGTCGGGTCCTTGCCCCAATAATAGTATGACACCGTGTGGCAGGCCTCGACGGTGCCGGCCGTGGTGGCGTCGGCGGCCTGCAGGCCGGGTACGAGTTCGCCGGAGGCGAAGACCTGGACCTGGAAATTGCCGTCCGTCGCCTCAGACAGCATCTTGGAGAAGACTTCGGCGCCGCCATAGATCGTATCGAGTGACTTGGGGAAAGATGACGCCAGCCGCCACGTCACTTTAGGATTGGACTGGGCGATTGCCGGTGCGGCTAGCGTCGCGGCAGCCGCCGCTGCGCCCACGCCGGTGACCCCGGCCTTGCGGATGAATGAACGACGATCCATGCAGAACCTCCCTTTTGGACCAACAAACCGACATCAGGGACGTCTCCTCACGCCCGGTATCGATTTGCCGAAACAATACACGGGCAAGGGGTCGAGTCCAGCATGGCAGCGGGATTTGACGGCGGCGCTGGCGACAAATCCGCGGGCCGGCCGGCCAGCCTGCAACTATAGTCTAACGTTCGCCGCGTGGCCCATGCGAGATGGCGAAACTTGCCATGGAAAAGCGCCTTCGGATCGCCTATTTTGCAGGCACAATAGATAATTCGCTTCGCTCCAGATGGAATCCGGACCCAAATGCACCAGCCGCTCGTCGCCATATCCACCGACGTCCGTCAGTTCGACAACTACACTTGGCATGCCGTCCCGCAGCAATATATCGAGGCAGCACTTTCCGGCGCCGGCGTGTTCCCGCTTTTGGTGCCGTCCTTCGGCGACCGGCTCGATTTCGACGAGCTGTTGTCCTCGGTCGATGGTGTCATGGTCACCGGCTCAAAGTCCAACGTGCATCCCTCGCTCTATGGCGGCGACGCCAGCGAGGCCAACGGCCCCTACGACCCGGCGCGCGATTCCACCACGCTGCCGTTGATCTGCAAGGCGATCGAGCGCGGCGTGCCGCTGCTTGCCATCTGCCGCGGCATCCAGGAGTTGAACGTGGCGCTAGGCGGCACGCTTGGCACCGAGATCCAGGAGCGCGAAGGTTCGCTGGACCATCGCGCGCCGGTGAGCGACAATCAGGACGAACGTTTCGCCATTCACCAGACCATTTCGATCAAGCCGGGCAGTTGCCTGGCCGGTGTATTCGGCGCCGGCGACATCAAGGTCAACTCGCTGCACCGCCAAGGCATCGACCGGCTCGGCTCGAAGCTGCAGGTCGAGGCGGTTGCCGGCGACGGCACGGTCGAGGCCGTTTCGGTGAAGGACGCCCGCGCCTTCGCCGTCGGCGTGCAATGGCACCCCGAATACTGGGTCAAGTCGGACGGCAACTCGGCCAAGATCTTCCGCGCCTTCGGCGATGCGGTGCGGCTGCATGCGGCGGCGAAGGCCGGTGCACGGGCGGCGGCGGAATAAATCCCGACGATCAATTGCCGGCGGATTGATCCAGTTCGCCGGTTGTCGCCAGCGAAAGCAGCGGCGTGGCCGGAGCGTAGGATTCGTAGCCGTCGCCATCCGCAACCGAGAAGGTGACGATCGGGTCGGTGCCGTCGGCGCTGAACGCGATTGTGCCGTCCTCGCCCTCTCGCCAGAATTTTGCCCGCTCGATCCCCGGCAGCAACCCGCGGCAACTCGGCGCCACGGTCAACAGCGACAGGCCATCGTCAATCGCGGCGCCGCGGCTAACCGCGCAGTCGCCTTCGTCGCCATTGGCGACCAGCCTGAAGGTGGTTGCCGGCCTTGCTTCATTGGCCGAACTTTCACTACTGCCGCCGTGAAACAGCTGAAAGCCGGCGAAAAGTGCCGCTGCCGCAATCAATGCCGGAAGTTTCGTCATCCTGCACTCCGCGCCCCCCGGGGCAGATGCACAATGATTCCAAAGCGTTAAGCCGACGTTAACGAGTGTGGCAGAGAGCCGCTCAGCTTCGTGGCTTGACTTGCGCCGTCTCAGGCACCGGGGTCAGTGGCCGGCGCTCGCTGAACCAGGATACCAGATTGTCGACGCACAGATCCGCCATGGCGCGGCGCGTGTGGTGCGAGGCCGAGCCGACATGGGGCAAAAGCGAGGTGTTGGGCGCCTTCAGCAAAGCCTTGGGCACATTCGGTTCATCGGCGAAAACATCGAGCCCGGCGGCGGCAATGGTGCCGTTGGCAAGCGCTGCGGCGAGGTCTGCCTCGTCGACCGTGCTGCCACGGCCGATGTTGACGAAAACGCCGTTGGCGCCAAGCGCCGCCAGGATTTCGGCATTGACCGCCTTCTCCGTGGAAGCGCCGCCCGGCACTACGGAAATCAGCGTATCGACCGCTTCGGCAAGGCCCTTCAGCGTCGGGTGGTATTCATAAGCCAGACCTTCGACCTTGCGCCTGTTGTGGTAGGCCACCGGCAGCCCGAACGCTTCCAGCCGGCGCGCAATGGCAAGGCCGATGCGGCCCATGCCGAAAATGCCGACATGCCGACCGCGCAAGGTCAGCCGGCTCAGGGGATAGTTGCCCTTCTTCACCCAACTGCCGTCGCGCAGCCATTTCTCGGCGTTGTAAAGTTCACGCACGGTGTTGAGCAAAAGGCCGATCGTGGTGTCGGCGACCTCCTCGGTCAAAACATCGGGGGTGTTGGTGACCATGATGTTTTTCTTGGCCGCATGGCCGGCATCGACCGAATCATAGCCGACGCCGAAGGAGGCGATGAGTTCGAGGTTGGGCAATGCATCCATCAATGCCGCATTGACGCCGGCAAAGGACGCAATGGCGCGCACGTCATGGCGCATCTCGTCGGTGACCAGGGCGGGATCGGCGCGCTCTATCTTGACCCGCTTGAAGGTGCGGTCGATGCGCTCGACCGCATGGTCGTTGAAATGTCCCGGCACCAGAACGGCGACGGTCTGCAACGCATCAGTCTTGGTCATGCACGCTCCACCGGCTTGCCGGTCGACTGGCGCACATGCAGTTCCGGCTTGATCAGTTCCTGTGACGGCCGTACCGCCTGTCCGTTCAGCTTGTCGAGCAGCGCGCTGGCGGCACGGCGGCCAACCTCTCGCTGGCCATTCCAGACTGTGGTGAGCGCCGGTGTCGCGATTGCCGCCTCCTCGAGATCGTCATAGCCGGTGACCGATATGTCGGCGCCCGGCACCAGGCCGGCGCGGGCAATGCCGTTCATCAGCCCTATGGCGACGAGATCATTCCAGCAGCAGGCGGCGGTTGGCTTGTCTTTAAGCGCCAGAAACTGTCCAGCCGCCTCGAATCCGCCCTGCTTGGTGCGCGGCCCGGCAATGCGCCAGGACGGCCTGACTTCCAGCCCGGCGGCTTCCATGGCGTTGAGATAGCCCTGGTAGCGGTCGCGCCCGGTCGAGGTCTGGTCGGTGCCGCCGATCATGGCGATGCGCTTGTGCCCGAGCGAGATCAGGTGATTGGTGGCAAGTGCTGTGCCATAGGCATCGTCGCCGCGAAACACCGGCACGTCGGCGCCTTCCACGCTGCGTGCGATCAGCACCGCCGGCAGGCCGTTTTCTTCGGCCATGACGATGTCGGAAGCCGGCGTGCCGATGGCCGGCGACATGATGACGCCATCGGCGCCGAGCTGCAGCAGCGTGTCGATGAAGGTGCGCTGCTTTTCCAGCTGGTCGTAGTGGTTGGACAGGATAAAGGTCTGCCGGCTGCGATCGAGTTCGCTTTCGATGGAGCGCAGGATCTCGGCGAAGAACGGGTTCATGATGTCGTGCACGACGACGCCGACAATCCCCGAGCGCGAGGTGCGCAGTGAGGCGGCGCGGCGGTTGTAGATATACCCGATGGCCCGCGCATGCTCCTTGATGCGGTCACGCGTGGCGCCTGCGACCAGTGGACTGTCGCGCAAGGCGAGGGAGACCGTGGCCGTGGAGACGCCAAGCGCATCCGCGATCGTCGAAAGCTTGATCTTTTGTGCCAGCCCTTCGCTCCCCGTTTTTTAAATTTTTTAAATGCGGCGTTATGCCATCGGATTCGGAGCAAATCAAAGTTTTTTCGCCAGCGCCTCCGCTTCGACATCGACGGTCGTGCGATTGCGCAGCCGCAAACGGTGCTCGCGATGGATGATGTAAAGGCCGCTGGCGACGATGATCGCAGCACCCACCAGCGTCCAGCGGTCGGGGAACTGGTGGAAGATGATCCAGCCGGACAGGATCATCCAGACCATCTGCGAATACGGGTAAGGCGCCAGCGCCGTGGTGGTCGCCAGTCGGTAGGCCTGCACCAGAAGCCAGTGGCCGCCGGCGCCAAACACGCCCAGCATCACCAGGATGACCCAATGCCAGCCATCCTGCGGCAGCTGATGCGAGAACGGCAGCATCGGCAAAAGGAGCACGGCCGGCGCCAGCGCCGAAAACAGGATCAGGCTTTCCGAGCTTTCGCTGGCCGACATGCGGCGCGTCATGATGACGTAAAAACAGTTCGACAGCATGGAGCCGAGCGCGAAGAGGTGGCCGAGACCGAACACGCCGACGCCCGGCCTTGTGATGACGAGCACGCCGACAAAACCCGTCAGGATCGCCAGCCAGCGCCGCCAGCCGGCCCATTCACCAAGCAGCGGTCCGGCAAGGGCGGTGATCACCATCGGCCCGAAGAAGTAGATCGAGGTGGTCTCGGCCAGTTGAAGCGTTTTGAGCGCCATGACGTTGCACATCGTCGAGCCGAACAACAGACCGCCGCGCAGGATGTGGGCCGGCAAATTGTTGGCGCGGAAGCGCGACGGCTCGCGCCAGCCGCGCAGGAAGACGCCGACAAGCAGGACATGGACGGTGAAGCGGGCCCAGGCGACGATCAGCGCCGAGACGCCGGCCAGGACCAGATATTTGCTCGATGTGTCGAGAAAGGTGAAAAAGACATAGGTGGAAAGCATGAACAGCATCGCGGCGGGCGGCGTTGCGCTTTCGTCTGATTTTGCGGGAACGTTCAATGTCAGGCCGGGCAGGGAGGAGCAACGCTTAACCTTTGCGGCAATCGCCTGCGCCCGGCAAGCCAAAAGCGACTGGCACAACAGGCGTCTGAGACAGGTTCAGCGCAGGCCAATCCGATGCCCAATCCGATGCCAGCTAAGGCGCCTTGCGTTCCGCTGCGACGTTCTGACATCCCGGTGCTTTGCCGTCGGATGCCATTTGCGCCTGGAGATGAAGCCACAACGCCTGGGCGACGGGTCCATGCGGTCGGTCGCGCCGGCGCACCGCCGCCAAGGTCTCCGTCCGGCCGGGCAGATGTGCACCAGCGATCGAGATCAGCTTCCTATCCCGCAGTTCGTCCTCGATCAGCCATGCCGGCAGATGGCCCCAGGCCAGTCCGTGAAGGATCAGTTCCTTCTTCATCAGATGATCCGGCGCCGAGCACTGATGCGCACCGTCGATGAGGAAATAGCTCTCCGGCGCTGGCCGCCGCGCCGTGTCGCGGATCACGCACTGGGTGAAGGGCCGCATCTGCTCCGGCGCAATCTCGCGGCCAGGCGCGAACGGAAGGAACCCAGGCGCCACCACCGGCACGAGGGGCACCGCGCAGAGATCGATCCGCTCGAGATGCGGATCGGAAGGATCCGCGCGATGGAAGATGAGGTCAGCCGAGCCTTCCATCAACCGTTCGAGCGGACCGCCGACCGCCTCGTACTCCAGGTGCAGGCGTGTCCCGGTGCGTTCGGCAAAGAAGCCGCTGAGCATACGCAGGATTTGCGGTCGCGGGCACAGATCACCCATGACGACACGCAGGACCGTCTCCTCGCCACTCGCCAACTGGCCCGCATAGGTTCGCAGATGGTCGAGCTCGCGCAATGTCAGCTGCGCTCGCGCGTGAAACTCGCGGCCCGCCTCCGTCAGCCCCACCCGATATCCGCTGCGGTCGAGAAGTGTGAGCCCGAGCAACTGCTCGAGGCGTGCGACAGCGGCGAAGACGGATGGATGCGATCGGTTCAAGGCAAGGGCGGCCGCCTGGAAGCTGCCCTCGCTTGCCACGGCGTCAAAGCACCGTAGGTCGTGGAGTTTCAGACCATTCATTATCGCCAAAACCTACTGAGATTGTCCAATCATAGTAATTTTCCTGGATAATTACGAGGCTAGGGTGGCTCATTCAAAGGGCGGCGGGAGCATCGAACTCCTTTCGCCAGGGTGAGATGAGGACCAGATGACTGACACGCTTTATTTTACGACGGGCGACGGCTGCCGGATCGCCTATCAGCTGGCGGGGGCCGGCCCTGTGCTTGTGCTCTCGAATTCCATTGCGACGAACCTGCATATGTGGGACCGGCAGCTTGCGGAATTTGCCGGATCTTTCCGGGTGCTGCGCTATGATCTGCGCGGCCACGGCAGTTCCGATGCTCCGGCCGGAGCCTATTCGCTCGATCGGCTGGGCCGCGACGTCCTTGAGTTGCTGGATGCGCTTCAGATCGCCCGCGTGCATTTCTGCGGGCTGTCGCTGGGCGGCTTCGTAGGGCAGTGGCTGGGTATCCATGCCCCGGACCGCATCGAGCGTCTCATCCTTTCCAACACCTCGCCACATCTCGGGCCGGCTTCTTACTTTGACGAGCAGATCCGTACTGTCCTTGCTGCGAGCAACATGTCGGCCGCCGCGGACATGTTCATGCACAACTGGTTTCCCGCCTCGATGCTTGCCGGCCCAAACGAAACCGTCGACGCGTTCCGCGCGATGGTCCTGGCGACGCCGCCCCAAGGTCTCGCGGGATGCTTCGCCGCCGTACGCGATTGCGATCTGCGCCGGACTGTCTCCCTCATTACCGCCCCCACCCTGGTGATCGGTGGAGAAGACGACAAGGTAACGCTGGCAAGCCACAGCGAGGCGATCGCAGCCAGCATCCCCGGCGCCACGCTTACACTGCTTCCGGGCGTCCATATGCTGAACGTCGAGCGGCCGACTGAATTCATGAGCGCCGTTACACGCTTCCTGCTGAATTAGGCGTGCATGCGGGCGCCCTTGGTGATCTTGTCGACGAGTTTCTTGTCGGCACGCAGCGCGATGCCGACGATCTTGGCGTCCTCAGGGCCGAACTCGGCGAAGACGGCGCGGTTGGCCGCATCGAAGCCGGTGGCAAACATCTCCTCGACATAGGCTGACGCCGTCACGCCCCGCGCCAGCGCCTTCCGGTGGATGGAGTTGAGCGTCGGCCCATCGGCCGAAAGCACGATGACCGGCTGGATCGACAGAGGATTGTAAAGGTTGCCGGCGCGGTCGCGGTAGGGTTCGCCGATAATGTCGGGGAATTGCGCGACGACGCCGCTGCTCAGGAAGGCCGTGACGTTGAGCTTTTGCCAGACGGCGAGATCGTCCCGCAGCACGATTGCAAATTTCGTATCGAACACCAAAATGAGGACTCCGGAGCACGCCCATGAAGGGCAGGGATAGGTGATGACGCACGATCTAGACGGTGAGGCGACACAGGGTCTTGGACGTTCGTGCGCGGATGAAGACCGGATCGTCTCGGCGCCAGGCAGGACCGGCATCGAGCGCATCGAGGCGCATTTCCATGGCAAAGCCTTCGACCTGCACCGTCATGATACGCTTGCCGTCGGCGTGACGCTTTCCGGTGTGCAGCGCTTCCACTACAGGGGCACTGTCAACCACAGCCTGCCCGGCCAGGTTATCGTGCTGCATCCCGACGAAGTGCACGATGGCGGCGCCGGGACCGAGGATGGTCTGCGCTACCGGATCCTCTATCTGGAGCCGTCACTGCTGCTCGACTGCCTCGACGGCGCGCCGCTGCCTTTCGTCAGGGATGCTGTGGTCAGCGATCCTGCCTTGCGTGGCACGCTGCTTTCGGCCCTGTCGCCGCTCTATGAGGAACTGGACGAGCTGTTCGTCGCCGATTTCGTTGCGGAGCTGGCGCAGCATCTGGGGCGTCATGCGGGACAGAAAGCAAAGCCGATGGGGAAGTCGGCCTCGCGTGCGGCAGCGCTGGCGCGCGGCTATCTCGAGGAGAATGCCGAGCGGTCCGTTCGTTCCGATGAGCTGGAAGCCGTCACCGGGCTCGACCGCTATGCGCTGTCACGCCATTTTCGCGCGACCTATTCCACCAGCCCGCATCGGTTCCTGCTGATGCGCCGGCTGCAAAAGGCAAGACGGATGATCGAGGTGGGCGAGCCGCTGGCCGAGATTGCCGTTGGCGCCGGCTTCAGCGACCAGAGTCATTTCAACAGGCATTTCAAGAAAGCATTCGGCCTGACGCCCGGCCGCTGGTCGGCGCTGGTGCGCGGCCCTTCGGTGGCGGCCTAGCTCAAGACACGCGGCCGCCGTGCCGGTCAGTCGTCGATGTCGGCGTCGTCGTCGACGAGCACCAGCTCCTCGTTCGACAAATTGGCCTCGATGCGGGCGAGCAGCTTGAACAGCGTCTTCTGTTCTTTCTTGTCGAGGCCCTTCAAGGCCTGCTTTTCGGTCTTCTTCACCGACTTCTCGATGGCGTGGATGATCTCGCGGCCGGTGTCGGTGAGAAAGATATGCGCCTGGCGTGCATCCGCGGAAGAGGCGCGCTTTTCCAAAAAGCCCTGGGCCTGCAGCCGGTTGATGGTCTTGGTGATGGTCGGTGGGCGCACGCCGAGGCGGCCGGCGAGATTGCCGGGCGTCTGGCCGTCCTCGCGGTCGAGCGTCAGCATGATCTGGTCCTGGCCGGCATAGAAGCCGTGCGCCAGAAGCCGCGCCGCCAGCGCGGTCCTTGCCAGCCTTGCCGCCGAATGCAGCCGGCTCATCGTTGCAGTCTTGTCCGCCTTGGCCATGGTGATCCCTCTTCGGCCGTACCGGTGCGTGCAGCATAGACGCAGCCGGCCGGTTGGCAATCGACGATCCAAAAGATTCCGGCTTTCGAAACAGCTTTGCCGGCAAGCATTTGTGGTGCTCGAAATGGTGATGCCAGATGTTTATTTCAGTTAGATGACAAACGAGTTTCCGCCAAGGCGATTGCAACGGTTTGACGCGGCGCGGCTCAGCACACGTCAACGAAGAGGCGTTTCCGGCGACACGTTGATGGTCGGCATCCCTCGCACTCGGCCTCTCGGGTCTACCCATCCGCTTCGTCAATCCTGGGTCAAACACCCAGGCGGTTTGCCTCGTGCAAAAGGCCGGCACACATCCTATATCAGGCCAACAATCCCTTCTTGCGGCCCGCAATTCCGTGGCCCAGCCATTTCGAGGCAAGATATGAGCGAAGCACAGACGCAAATCCCCGTGACCGTTCTCACCGGCTATCTCGGCGCCGGCAAGACGACGCTGCTCAACCGCATCCTGTCGGAAAACCATGGCAAGCGTTATGCCGTCATCGTCAATGAATTCGGCGAGATTGGCATCGACAATGATTTGATCGTGGAATCCGACGAGGAAATCTACGAAATGAACAATGGCTGCGTCTGCTGCACGGTGCGCGGCGACCTGATCCGCGTCGTCGAAGGCCTGATGCGCCGTCCCGGCCGCTTCGACGCCATCGTCGTCGAGACCACCGGCCTCGCCGATCCTGTGCCGGTGGCGCAGACCTTCTTCATGGACGACGACGTGCGCTCCAAGACCAAACTCGACGCTGTCGTGGCCCTGGTCGACGCCAAGCACCTGCCGCTCAGGTTGAAGGATTCCAAGGAAGCCGAGGACCAGATCGCCTTCGCCGATGTTGTCGTGCTGAACAAGACCGATCTGGTGACGCCCGAAGAGCTGGCCAAGGTCGAAGCCACCATCCGCGCCATCAACCCGGCGGCCAGGATCCACCGCACCACGCGCGCCGGCGTGGCGCTGTCGGAAGTGCTCGACCGCGGCGCCTTCGACCTGTCGCGCGCATTGGAAAACGATCCCCATTTTCTCGAGGCGCACGATCATGATCACGACCACCATGATCACGACCACGATCACCACGACCATCATCATCACGATCACGCGCATCCCTCCGACATCCATGACGTGACCGTGCAGTCGGTGTCGCTGCGCGGCGGCGAGATGGACCCGAAGAAATTCTTCCCGTGGATCGAGAAGATCACTCAGATGGAAGGTCCCAACATCCTGCGGCTGAAAGGCATCATCGCGCTCAAGGGCGACGACGAGCGCTATGTCATCCAAGGCGTGCACATGATCATCGAAGGCGACCACCAGCGCGCTTGGAAAGACGGCGAAAAGCATGAGAGCCGGCTGGTGTTCATCGGCCGCGAGCTTGACGCCGAACGGCTGAAGAAGAGCTTTGACGCCTGCCAGGCGGCTTGATTTCCGGACTCTATGGCGCTAGCGCTGCCCGCTCTTCCTTCTCCCCTTGTGGGAGAAGGTGGCCTCGCGAAGCGAGGTCGGATGAGGGGTGCTCCAGCTCGGCACCGACGGCGATCCGTTCAACACCCCTCATCCGTCTCGGCGCTGCGCGCCGATCCACCTTCTCCCACAAGGGGAGAAGGTTGACGCCAGGCCTGGCCGCCTCAGTGGCTTCCCGGGAGTGGTGACAGCTTCATTGGAATGGTCCTGATGCCCACAGTTGCTCCCCTCGACCTGGAAGGTCACTGCCTTGCCGCCGTCTTCCTCGACAACGTGCCGCATTTTGCGCTCGCCGATGGGACAGTTCATAGGCTCGACAACGGCCACAAGACAATTCAGGCCAATGACGGCCTGCTCTCCACGTTCCATGACGCCGCCAACGACCGCCTGATCACCGGCGGCGAGGACGGCAAGATTTTTGCCGTTGCCGCCGGCGGCAATGTCAGCGAACTCGCCAGCGCCGGCAAGAAGTGGATCACCAGCGTCGCCGCCGGGCCGCAAGGCGCTATCGCCTATGCCACAGGCAAGACTGCGTTCGTGCGCTTTGCCGACGGCAAGACCAAAGAGTTTGCCCATCCACGTTCGGTCGAGGGGCTGGCCTTCTCCCCCAAGGGCATGCGCTTCGGCGTCGCCCGCTACAATGGCGCGACGCTGCATTTCCCGGCCGCCGAGGGCAGACCGGTGGAGCTGGAATGGGCCGGCGCCCATACCGGCGTGACCTTCTCGCCGGATGGCGCCTTCCTCGTCACCACCATGCAGGAAAACGCGCTGCATGGTTGGAAGCTCGCCGACGGCAAGCACATGCGCATGACCGGCTATCCCGGCAAGGTCAAAAGCCTGTCGTGGAGCGTGAAGGGCAAGTGGCTGGCGAGTTCCGGCGCGCCGGCGGCGATCGTCTGGCCGTTTTCGGGCAAGGACGGCCCGATGGGCAAGGCGCCGCTGGAGCTCGGCACGCGCGGCAACGCCATGGTGACATCGGTTGCCTGCCATCCGAGCCAGGATGTCGTCGCCGTCGGCTATGATGACGGCATGGTCATGGCGGTGCGCTTTACCGATGCCAAAGAGGTGCTGTTGCGCCGCCCGGGCATGGGCGCCATCACCGCGATGATGTGGGACAAGGAAGAGCGCCGGGTCGCCTTCGGCAGTGCCGCCGGCGACTGCGGCGTCATCGATATCTCGGCGTGACCTATTCGGCTCCGCACGACACCTTGCCGGTCAATTCTTTCGGCTTGCCGTCCTGTTCCGTGTCGGCGGCGTTGTCGTAGACGGCAAGCGTGTACCGGCCGTCATAGACGCCCTCGTCACTGGTCTTGGTCAGGATCGTCAGTTCGACAGAGTTGAATTTATCTCCGAGCTGATGCTCGTGGTAGACGTTCAGCCGCAACTCCTTGTCGTCCAGCCAGTACTGGGTGAGGTCGGAATCCTCGAAGACGGTCTTGCGCAGACTGTCGCCTTCCGGCCGGCCAAGTATCTCGAGATCGCCGCGAAAATTGAAGGTCGGGCCGCCCATACCTCTGGTGACCCCGGCGCCGACCTCGAATTGCACCGCTTTGTCATCGACGGAACACCAGACGCCGCCCGATGCGGAAGCCGCAGCGGCCGACAAGAGTAGCGCAATAGCGCAGATGATCGTCCGCATTCTTCTCCCCAAACCACAGACCCGATCGCATTGGCGCCCGACTGCGCCGGAAGGTCAAGTCTGCCGAACTTGCTGCTGACCCAATGCAGCGCACCAACACGGCCAATTGCGGTTGCCGTCGCCAATTGGGTAGTGTGCCGGCCGAGAGGGATTTCATGTACAGCACGAACAGTTCAAAGGCGTCCATTGGCGGTATCAGCCGTGACCGCATCGCTGCATTGCGGACAAGCGAGGCGAACACCTTCCGCAAGGCGCGGCCGAAATCGCAGGCCAAGGTCGGTAACGGCCTGCCAGGCTTCTTCGGCGGTGTGCCGATGCACTGGATGAACGACTGGCCGACGCCATTCCCGATCCTGGTCGAAAGCGCCAAGGGCGCCGCCATCACGGATATCGACGGCAACAGGCTGGACGATTTCTGCCTCGGCGACACCGGTTCGATGTTCGGCCATTCGCCGCCGCCGGTGGCGCGCGCCATCCGCCGCCAGGCCGGGCGCGGCCTGACCTATATGCTGCCTTCGGAGGATGCGCTGGCCATCGGGCCGCTGCTCACACAGCGTTTCGGTCTGCCGTTCTGGCAGATCGCCACCAGCGCCACCGACGCCAACCGCTTCGCGCTGCGTGTTGCCCGCGCTATCACCGGTCGGGAAAAGATCCTGGTCTTCAACGGCTGCTATCACGGCTCGGTCGACGAGACGATGGTCCGGCTGGTCGACGGCAAAGCTGTCAACCGGCCGGGCCTGGCGGGCGAATTCCGCGACCTGACCAGGACGGCGAAGGTCATCGAATTCAACGATGTTGCTGCACTGGAAGCGGCGCTCGCCGACCGCGATGTCGCCTGCGTCATCGCCGAGCCGGTGCTGACCAATTCCTGCATGGTGCTGCCCGATCCGGGTTTTCACGACGCCTTGCGCAAACTGACGCGCGCGGCCGGAACGCTGCTGCTGATCGACGAGACCCACACCATCTCGACCGGCCCAGGGGGCTACACCAGAAAATTCGGGCTGCAGCCCGACCTTTTCGTGCTGGGCAAGCCGATCGCCGGTGGCGTGCCGGCAAGCGTGTGGGGCATGAGCGACGAGGTCGCCTCGCGCTATGCCGACTACAATCGAACCAAGGAGCCGGCCTATTCCGGCATGGGCACGACGCTGTCGGCGAACCCGCTGCAGTTCGCAGCCATGCGCGCAACGCTCGAAGAGGTGATGACGCAGGAGAATTATGCCCGGATGGATCGCCTCGCCCTGCGGCTCGATGCCGGGCTGACCGGCGTCATCGATCGCTACAATCTGCCCTGGCATGTCGCCCGCGTCGGCGCCCGCGTCGAGTTCATCTGCGCCCCTGGCCCGCTCAGGAACGGCGCCGAAGCCGAGACTGCCCATGCGCCGGAGCTTGAGGCGGCTATCCATGTCGCGCTGGTCAACCAGGGCGTGCTGATCGCGCCCTTTCACAACATGATGCTGATCTCGCCGGCCACCACCGGCGCCCAGGTCAACCGGCTGATCACCGCCTTCGCCACGGTTGCGGCAAGGCTGACGGCATGAGACAAGCTGCCAAGCCAAACTCGAGTACACTAATCATGACTTCACCTTCGGGCTCGACGCCCGCCGAGGCGCAAGCCTTTCTCGACGCCCATCCCGAAATCGAAGCCTTCGATATCGTCTTGACCGACGCCAACGGGGTCGGCCGCGGCAAGATCGTGCGCCGGCATGAGCTGAAAAGCATCTTCGAGGGCGGCCGCCACATGCCGATCTCGATCCTCGGCCTCGACATCACCGGCGAGGATGTGCACGAAACCGGGCTGATCTGGACGACTGGAGACGGCGATCTCAGGGCATGGCCGATCCCCGGCACGCTGGTGCCGCTTTACGGCACGAACCCGCCGCGCGGCCAGTTGCTGATGGCGATGTACCATCTCGAGGGACAGCCTATGTCGTCGGACCCACGGCTGGCGCTGGCCAGGCAGGTCGACATCTTGGCGGCCAAGGGCCTCTATCCCGCCGGCGCCTTCGAACTCGAATTTTTCCTGCTTGCCAATGAGCGTGACGCCGACGGCAAGGTAAAGCCGGCGGACGCCGTGCTCGACGGCCGCCGCTCGGCCAAGACGGAAGTCTATTCCGTCGACCATCTGCACGGCATGGAGCCGCTGTTTTCCGACATCTATGCCGCGGCTAAGGCGCAAGGCATTCCGGCCGAAACGGTGATTTCCGAATACGCGCCCGGCCAGTACGAGCTGACGCTGAACTATCGCAAGGATGTCATGCGGGCGGCCGACGACCTCGTCATGTTGAAGCGGCTGGTGCGGGCGCAGGCGCGCCGCCATGGTGTCACCGCCTGCTTCATGGCCAAGCCGATCGAAAAATACGCCGGCTCCGGCATGCATTTCCATGTTTCGTTGCAGGACAAGAACGGCCGCAACGTTTTTGCCGAGGCTGGCGGCGAAAGCTGGTCGCTGCCGCTGCTGCAGGGGCTCGGCGGGCTGATCCAGACCATGGCCGAATCGATGCTGGTGTTTGCGCCGCACGCCAATTCCTGGCGGCGCTTCGTCTCGCAGTCCTATGCGCCGGTGGCGCCGACCTGGGGCGTCAACAACCGTTCGGTGGCGCTGCGCATCCCGGCGGGCGACGCCAAGAACCGGCGCATCGAGCACCGGCCGTCGGGTGTCGACGCCAATCCCTACCTGATCGCGGCAACGGTGCTGGCCGGCATCATCAAGGGTCTGGACGAAGGCCTCGACCCCGGCCCCGAAACCACTGGGAATGGCTATGAAGCCGCCGTCACGCGCACGACCATGCCGGTCGACTGGCGCGCCGCGATCGAGGCGGCGCGGGCCTCGAGCTTCCTGAAAGAGGCGCTTGGCGAGGATCTGCATCGCACCTTCGTGGCGATCAAGCAGTCGGAGTATCTGCGCGTCGCCCGCACCGTCAGCGAGCTGGATTACCACCTCTACCTCCATGAGGTCTGAGAGACCGCCTGGAACTCGGGCAGTCGTCCTGCTAGCCCGACGATCAGGCGGCGATTACTTTTTCGCCGCCTGCATCAAATGAGGTGGCGCTGCAGCCTTCAAGAACATATCATGAACGGATGAGCGCACCCACCGTCCGTGAAAAGCTGGCAATCCTGTCTGACGCCGCCAAATACGATGCTTCCTGCGCCTCGTCCGGCTCGGCGAAGAAGGATTCGCTCCAATCCGGCGGTATCGGCTCCACAGAAGGCATGGGCATCTGCCATTCCTATGCGCCGGATGGCCGCTGCATTTCGCTCCTGAAAATCCTGCTCACCAATTTCTGCATTTACGATTGCAGCTACTGCATCAACCGCTCGTCATCGAATGTGCGCCGCGCCCGCTTTAGCATCGACGAGGTGGTGAAGCTGACCATGGATTTCTACCGGCGCAACTACATCGAGGGCCTCTTCCTGTCCTCAGGAGTCATCCGCTCCCCGGACGAGACCATGGCCGAAATGGTGGAAGTGGCGCGGCGGCTGCGGCTGGACGAAAAATTCTCCGGCTATATTCATCTGAAGACCATTCCGGAAAGCTCGGCCGAACTGGTCGAGCAGGCCGGGCTCTACGCCGATCGGCTGTCTATCAACGTCGAACTGCCGACCGATGAGGGCGTCAAGAAACTGGCGCCGGAGAAGAAGCCGGAAACGATCCGGCTTTCCATGGCGAACCTGCGCCGGAAGATGGAGGAAAAAGCCGAGCCGACGCTGAGGACCAAGAAGCGCGAACGCTTTGCGCCCGGAGGTCAGTCGACGCAGATGATTGTCGGCGCCGACAAAACATCCGACGACGGCATTTTGCACACCAGCGCGCGGCTCTATGGCAGCTATCACCTGCGGCGCGTCTATTATTCCGCCTTCAGCCCGATCCCGGATTCGTCATCGTCGCTGCCGCTGCAAAAACCGCCGCTGATGCGCGAGCACCGGCTCTATCAGGCCGACTGGCTGATGCGTTTCTACGGCTTTTCGCAGCCGGAAATCCTCGCCGGCAGCAGCGACGGCATGCTCGATCTCGCTATTGACCCCAAGCTCGCCTGGGCTTTGCGCAATCGGGCGAGGTTTCCCGTCGACATCAACCGCGCCGATCGGGAAGCGCTGCTGCGGGTTCCGGGTCTGGGCACCAAGGTGGTGGCGAAGATCCTTGAAACCCGCCGCCACCGACGTATGCGGCTGGAAGATGTCGGACGGATCTGCCATTCGATCGCCAAGCTGAGGCCCTTCATCATCGCCGAAGGCTGGTCGCCGGGCGGACTCACCGACAAGACAGGCCTGCGCGATACGATCGTAAAGTCCTGCGAACAACTGTCGCTGTTTTGACCATGCAGCCGGCCCAGCTCGACCTTGCCCGATACACCGTCCGGCTAGCGAGCCAGACCGATTTCGCCGGTTGGCGCGATGCGGCACGGCGTCTGGCGCTGAATGAGGTCCGGCCTGAGGATATTAGTTGGGGTGTCGGGTCCGACGCCAATGATCCTCAAGATGCCTTGCCGGCGGTGCCAGAGGGCGCGCAGCTTACCGTCCCGCGCGAGTTCATCGCCCATGCAGAAACCGCCTTCTGCCACTCCGACCCCGGCCGGTTTGCCTTTCTCTACCGGATGCTTTGGCGCCTGCGCACCGAGCCGAAACTGCTGGCGATCGCATCCGATCCCGACACCAGGCGGCTCGAAGCCATGGAAAAGGCGGTGCGGCGCGACAGCCATAAGATGCATGCCTTCGTACGCTTCCGGAAGATCGGCGACGGCGAGAACGAGCGCTACGTCGCCTGGTTCGAGCCGGAGCATTTCATTGTCGAGCGCAACGCGGATTTCTTCGTCCGGCGGTTCACCGGCATGCGCTGGACCATCCTGACGCCCTATGCCTCCGCCGACTGGAACGGCGAAAGGCTGGCGATCGGGCCGGGTGCGGCCAAGGGCGATGCACCCGATCAGGACGACACCGAGGCGTTGTGGCTGACCTATTTCGAAAACATCTTCAACCCGGCGCGGCTCAAGCTGACGGCGATGCAGAAGGAGATGCCGAAGAAATATTGGCGGAACCTTCCCGAGGCCTCGCTCATTCCAGATCTGATCGCAGGAGCGGACGAGGCCGCCAGGGATATGATTGCCAGACTGCCGACAACGCCGGCGCCGCACCACGCCAAGCTGCAGGCAAGACATTGGCCGAAGCCCGGGCCGGCCGAGGCGCCGGATGAAGACGATGCCAAGACGATTTCCGATTTGCGCGAGGCTGCAAAGGGTTGTCGTCGCTGCCCGCTCTGGCGCGACGCGACACAGACCGTGTTCGGCGAGGGGCCGGATGACGCCAAAGTGGTCTTCGTCGGCGAACAACCTGGCGATCAGGAAGATCTCGCCGGCAAACCTTTTGTCGGGCCAGCGGGCAAAGTGTTCGATGCGATTCTCGATGACGCAGGCGTCGACCGGCAAAAAGTCTACGTCACCAACGCCGTCAAGCACTTCAAGTTCGAGCCGCGCGGCAAGCGCCGCATCCACTCGAAGCCAAATACCGGCGAAGTCCAGGCCTGCCGCTGGTGGATCGGCCGGGAGCTTGAGCTGATCAAGCCGGACCTCGCCGTGGCGCTTGGGGCAACGGCGGCGTTGTCGCTGCTGGGCAAGGCCATTGCCGTGACGAAAATGCGCGGCCAGTTGATCGAACGCGAGGATGGCTTGCGCGTGTTCATCACCATCCACCCCTCCTTTATTCTGCGTATTCATGAGCCCGCGGACAAGGAGGCAGAGCGCGAGCGGTTTCTCAGGGATATGAGAGAGGTGAAGCGGCTGATGGGGTCGTGAGATGAGCGAAAGCCTCAGCGACATCGTCATCCGCGGGCGGAGCAAGGAGCTTCGCTCCTGCTTCGCCCAGGGATGACGAAGCTGAGTGGCTTCACGGTCGTGAATCCAACGTTGGAAACTTCGGCCGCCACGGCCGAATTAACTGATCAGGATTGCCCTCAGATCATTCACATTCGTACCCGTCGGCCCCGGCACGAACAGATCGCCGATCGCGTTGAACGCCGTCCAGGCATTGTTGCCGGCCAGCATCGCCTTGGCGTCGATGCCGGCGGCACGCATGCGCGAGACGGTCGAGCCATCGGCAAAGGCGCCGGCATTGTCTTCCGAGCCATCGATGCCGTCGGTATCGGCGGCCAGTGCATGAATACCTTCCGCGCCGCTGATGCCGATGGCAAAGGCGAGCAGGAATTCGGAGTTGCGGCCGCCCTTGCCCCTTTTTCCGTCAACAGGGGCCCGCAAAGTCACGGTCGTCTCGCCGCCGGACAGGATCAGCACCGGCTTTTGGAACGGCCGGTTGCGCGTCGCCACTTCGCGCGCAATGGCTGCATGCACGCCACCGACCTCGCGCGCCTCGCCCTCGATGGAATCGGAGAGGATGACGGCTTCGATGCTTTGCCGTTTTGCCTCAGCGGCTGCCGCTTCCAGCGATACGCCAGCCGAGGCGATCAGGTGCACTTCATTGCGTGAAAAGCGCTGGTCATCCGGATCTGGCGCATCGGCCTCTGGCGAGTTGATGTGCGCCATGACGGCGTCGGGCAGCTTCATGCCATAGGCCGCTATCGAGGCCAGCGCATCGGCGCGGTTGCCGGAGTCGGGCACGGTCGGGCCGGAGGCCACCAGGGCCGGGTTGTCGCCGGGAATGTCACAGACAACCAGTGATACCAGTTTGGCCGGCCAGGCGGCAGCTGCCAGCCGGCCGCCCTTGATGGTTGAGACATGCTTGCGGATGGTGTTCATGGCCGCGATCGGCGCGCCGGAGGCGAGCAGCGCCTCGTTGACGGCGATTTCGTCGGCGAGCGTCAGGCCAGCGGCAGGCGACGGCAGCAGCGCCGATCCTCCGCCCGATATCAGCGCCACTACCAGGTCGTCCGCGGTCAGCCCTCGCACCTTTTCGAGCAGGCGCCGCGACGCCTCAAGACCGGCAGCGTCCGGTACCGGATGTGCGGCCTCGATAATCTCGATGCGCTCGCATTTGGCGCCATAGCCGTAACGGGTGACGACCAGCCCTTCGATCGGACCGTCCCAAACCTTCTCGAACGCCGCCGCCATCTGCGCCGAGCCCTTGCCGGCGCCGATGACGATGGTGCGGCCCTTCGGCCTAGCCGGCAGATGATCCCTGATCGTGCGTTCGGGATCGGCGGCGGCAACGGCGGCGTCGAAGATGGAGATGAGAAAAGTCTTGGGGTCGAGCACAGTCATTCAGCTTCCGCAGCCAGCGCCAGTCCACGCTTGTCGACGCCGAGATGATCGCACAGTGCATCGACGACGACGCCATGATCCTGGCGTTCCGGCAGGCCGGAGACGGCGATGACGCCGATGACGCCGACGCCCTTTACAGTCACCGGAAACCCGCCGCCGGCTAGTACGTAATCAGCAATATCCAGCCCCTCGCCGACCTTGAAGGTGCGGTCCGGACGCTGCTGCTCAAGCACCAGGCGATAAGTGCTTTTGAGATAGCGCTTCACCACATTGATCTTGCGTCGAGCCCAGTCGGGGTTGGAGGCGTTCGAACCGGGCAGCGCGGCATAGAACAGCGGGCGATCCCACAGCCTGATGTCGATGATGATGGGCAGCTTTTCGGCCAGCGCCCGCTCGCGGATCGCCCAGCCAACCTTGAAAGCGACAGCCTCGTCGAAGGCCGGGAAGACCAGCATCTCTTCCTGTTTCTGGATCAGAGCGATGTCGTCCGCGGCGGCCATTTTTGTTCTCCGAAATCGTTACAAATCGTGTGTACGACAAACTCCGCCCGGTCAAGGTCTCGTCGCGGTGGTGGTCTTGCCCCGCCAGGATCGCCCCCCACTCCGTCGAGCTTCTCTCGACACCTCTCCCCCGATCGACGGGGTAGAGGAAGGGCGCAAAGCTGTCCGAACCGGCGCCCGTCCTCCGAAGCAAAGGCTCCTTCCTCTCCCTCCGGAGGGGGAGAGTTGGCGCCGCTACGCGGCGACGGAGTGGGGGAACCTCTTGGCAACCAGGCGCAATCATCATCTTGTCCCGCGCGGATGATGAGTCCTAACCCGCGATCATATCGATCTTGGCCGGCCGCCCCGCGACATAGACCTCGCGCACGGCACGGTCGTCGCCCAATGTCTGCAGCAGGAACAGCTCCTCCGCCAGCGTCTCCACAGTCTCCATCCTCAGCCGCATCGCCGGCGTGGCGCGGGCGTCGAGCACGGTGATGTCCGCGTCGGTGCCTTCATCCAGCGTGCCGACCTTGTCCGCCACAGACAGCGCCTCGGCATTGCCACGTGTCAATTGCCAGAAGGACTGGAACGGGTTCAGCTTTTCGCCATTCAGCGCAATCACCTTGTAGCCCTCGTCCATGGTGCGCAGCATCGAATAGTTGGTGCCGCCGCCGACATCGGTGGCGGCAGCGATCCTGAGCGGCTTGTCGCGGCGACGAATGCGCTGGTAGTCGAACAGGCCGGAGCCGAGGAACAGGTTCGAGGTCGGGCAGAACACCGCCACGGAGCCTGAGTCCGACAGCGCATCGGCCTCTCGTTCCGAGAGATGGATGCAGTGGCCGAACAGGCTCTTTGGCCCCAGCAGGCCATACTGCTCGTAGACATCGGTGTAGTCGCGCGCCTGCGGATAGAGTTTTTGCGTGAAGGCGATTTCGGCGTGGTTTTCCGACAGATGCGTCTGCATGTGCAGGTCGGGGTTTTCGCGGCAGAGCGTGCCGGCCATCTCCAGCTGCTCGGGCGAGGATGTGATGGCGAAGCGCGGCGTGATCGCATAAAGCTGGCGGCCCTTGCCGTGCCATTCCGCAATCAGCGCCTTCGTATCGTCATAGCCGGATTGCGGCGTGTCGAGCACGCCTGCCGGCGCATTGCGGTCCATCATCACCTTGCCGGCAATGTTGAGCATGCCGCGCGCATGCGATTCGGCAAAGAACGCTTCGGCAGACGCCTTGTGCACCGAGCAGTAGGCGGCGACCGTCGTCGTGCCGTGGCGCACCATCTCGTCCAGGAACAGCCGAGCGATGCGGCGGCCATGCTGAGCGTTGGCGAATTTGGTCTCTTCGGGAAAGGTGTAGGTGTTCAGCCAGTCGAGCAGTTCGGCGCCGTAGGAGGCAATGACCTGCATCTGCGGAAAATGCGCATGCGCATCGATGAAGCCGGGCAGCAGCAGATGCGGCCGATGATCGATCTTTTTCGCACCGTCGCCCGCTTGCTTTTCGACTTCCGTGTAGCTGCCTACGGCAACGATCCGGCCGTCGCGGATCAGCAGGCCGCCATCCTCCTCATAGCGCCAGGCGGCATGGTCGTCGATGGCTTCGGGCCAGCGCAAGAAGCTTAGGGTGCGGCCGCGCAGAAGTGTGGAGGTCATCCCTATTTCCCTGCGCCTTCGAACCAGGCGACCAGCAGCGCCCGTTCCTTGTCGCTGATCTGGGTGACGTTGGCGGGCGGCATGGCGTGGCTGCGCCCGGCCTGCAAATAGATTTCACGCGCATGCTCGGCAATGCCGGCGTCGGTGTCGAGCATCACGCCGTTCGGCGCATGGTAGATGCCTTCATAGACCGGCTCGGCCGTATGGCACATCGAGCAGCGGCCAAGCACGGTGTCGCGCACCGCCGGGAAATGCGACGAGGCGATATAGACTTCGGCCGCGGCGGATGCCTTGGGCTCGCCGGTCAGTATTTTCGGCGCTGTCGACAGCCACATGATGATGACGAACAGCACCGCAGCCGCCATCCAGGTCCAGTGGGGGTTGCCGGCACGCTTATGCACGGTGTTGAAATAGTGCCGGATCAAGACGCCGATGATGAACACCAGCGAGGCGATGACCCAGTTGAACTCCGTCGCAAACGCCAGCGGATAGTGGTTCGACAGCATCAGGAACAGCACGGGCAGCGTCAGGTAATTGTTGTGCAGCGAGCGCTGCTTGGCGATCTTGCCGTATTTCGGGTCGGGCTTGCGGCCGGCAATCAGGTCGGCGACGACGATCTTCTGGTTTGGAATAATCACCATGAAGACATTGGCCGACATGATCGTGGCGGTGATGGCGCCCAGATGCAGGAAAGCGGCGCGGCCGGTGAACAGATGCGTCAGCCCCCAGGCGATGAACACCAGCACGCCATAGAGCACCAGCATCAGTCCGGTGTCGCTTTTGCCGAGCGGCGACCGGCAGAGCAGATCGTAGACCACCCAGCCGACGCCGATGGTGGCCATCGACAAAAGGATGCCGACCGGCACCGACATCGGCAGCACATTGGGGTCGATCAGGAACAAATCGGCGCCGGCATAGTAGACCACGCACAGCATGGCGAAGCCGGACAGCCAGGTGGCGTAGGATTCCCATTTGAACCAGGTCAGGTGTTCCGGCATTTCGGCCGGCGCCACCAGATATTTCTGGACGTGGTAGAAGCCGCCGCCATGCACCTGCCATTCCTCGCCGAATGCGCCGACCGGCATGCCGGGGCGCTGGCGCAGGCCAAGGTCGAGCGCGACGAAATAGAAGGACGAGCCGATCCAGGCGATGCCGGTGACGACGTGCAGCCAGCGCACGGCGAAACTCAGCCAGTCCCAGAAAATCGCGAAATCCATCATGTGAAATCGTCCCTGCCGATCGGCTGACTTTACGGTGTGGGGCGCAAACGAAAAGAGGCGAGGTGTACGATGACTTTCAAAAAAAAATGGAAAATACTAAGCTGACCACGTACGCCGCCACTTAAAGAGCCACGAATGGCCTATCTCGACAACATCGCCGTCTTCGTCCGCGTCGTCGAGCTTGGTAATCTCTCGGCGGCGGGCCGCGACATGCGCATTTCGCCGGCGGTCGCCTCCAACCGCATCAAGGAGCTGGAAAAACACCTCGGCGTGCGGCTGTTCAACCGCACCACACGGCAATTGATGCCGACGGAGCATGGCACGGTGTTCTACTCCGGCGCCAAGCAGGTGCTGGAGGCGATCACCGAGGCGGAAGCCGCGGTCTCGGCTCTTTCCGGCCAGCCGCGCGGCATCATCAAGGTGACCGCCCCGCTCGGCCTTGGACGGCGGCTGGTGGCGTCGGGCATTCCGGATTTCCACGACAAATACCCCGATATCGAGGTGCGGCTGAGGCTCTCCGACCACAATATCGACATCATGAAGGAAGGCATCGACGTCGCCTTCAAGCTCGGCATCATTGAGGATTCCAGCCTGCGGATGCGCGGCATCATGGAATGTGAACGCGTGCTGGTGGCGGCACCGAAATATCTCGAAGCGCGCGGCGAGCCGGTGGAGCCACAGGAGCTGATCGGCAAGAAGCACGACTGCCTGATGCTGCGCTATTCCGGGGCGCGCGAATATGTCTGGACGCTGCAGACGCCGTCCGGCCCGCAGAAATTCGAGGTGCACGGCCCCTACGACACCGACGATGGCGATGTGCTGACCGGCTGGGCGCTGTCGGGCCGCGGCATCATCAACAAGCCGCGCTTCGAGGTCGAACCCTTCATCCGCGACCGGCGGCTGCAGGTCATCCTGGCCAGCACGCCGCCAACGCCGGTGCAGTTCGCCGCCGTCTATCCGCACAAGAAGCTGCAGGACCCGAAGGTGCGGCTGTTGCTCGACTTCATGGCCGAGCGTTGCCAGCGGCTGATCAAGGATTTGCTGGCCGGCAAGTGAGGGGCTGTTGGCCCAGTCGCCAGGGTTGTCTTACAAGCAGGTGACCTTAGGTTCGCATACGCTGCCCTATGATCGATGGTCCCATGCCGACTGACCAGCAAGCCACAATGCATCTTGCCGTTTCGCTCAACATTACTTCCGGGCAGCCGCTCGGGTTTAGCGACCTGGCCGGCTTTGCCAAGCAAGCGGAAGCGGCGGGGCTGGACATGATTGTCCTCGATGATTCCGCGCCGAACAGCGCCGGGTCGAGTTCTTTCGAAGCGACGACCTTGCTGGCGGCGCTGGCGACGGTGACAAGTCGGATCGGCCTTGTCGCTGCAGCCTCGACGGTGGCTCACCAGCCGTACAATCTGGCGCGCCGTTTTGCTTCGCTCGACATCATCAGCCATGGCCGCGCCGGCTGGCACGCGACCATGGCGCAGGCGCCACGGGAAGCCGCCAATTTCAGCCGGCCGGATGGATTTTCCGACGATGTGTTCCGCCGCCGCACGCAGGAATACATCGGCATCGTTCAGCGCCTGTGGCAGGGCTGGGATGCCGACGCGCTGCTGTTCGACAAGGCCGGCGGCCGCTTCCACGATCCCGAAAAAATGCACCTGCTCGACCACAAAGGCGAATTTTTCTCCGTGCGCGGGCCGCTGAACGTCGCGCGCTCGCCGCAGGATACGCCGGTGCTGGTGCTGTCCGGCCTGTCCGAGGCCGACCTGGATATCGCCGCCCGCACCGCCGATGTCGTCCTGCTGGACAGACCCACAGAGGACGCCAAGGCGCGCCATGACGATCTCAAGCGCCGCGTTGTGGCCTGCGGACGCGATCCGGGTGCGGTCAAGCTGCTGCTGAACGTTGGCGCAGATGTCGCTGCTAACGCGCTTGAAACATTGTTCAGCTCGCAAAGCTGCGACGGGTTCAACATCGCAATACCGCCTGCCGCGATTGACGGTTTCATCGGCCGCGTGCTGCCGGAATTGCAGCGCCGCAGCCTCGTCCGCCCGGATTATCCCGGCACCACCTTGCGTTCGCATCTCAGACTTGCCGGAGGAGCGCAATGACCCGCCAGATGAAGCTTGGCGCCTTCCTGTGGGCGACGGGCCACCACATCGCCGCCTGGCG
The DNA here is from genome assembly GCF_040320135.1 of Mesorhizobium sp. M0772. Taxonomy (NCBI): domain Bacteria; kingdom Pseudomonadati; phylum Pseudomonadota; class Alphaproteobacteria; order Hyphomicrobiales; family Phyllobacteriaceae; genus Mesorhizobium; species Mesorhizobium sp. M0772. Next base: position 103,454 of record NZ_JAMYPB010000005.1, read on the forward strand.
TCACCCCAAGGCGCATGTCACGGCAGGCATCGACATCGATCATTACATCCGGCTGGCGCGCACGGCGGAAGCGGCGAAGTTCGACATGGTGTTCTGCGAGGACGCCGCCGGCCTGCGCGAAGCCAATGTCGGCATCGCCAGCCAGACCTCACGCTCGATCGGCTTCGAGCCGATCAGCCTGCTGTCCGCGCTCGCCGTCCAGACCAGCCGCATCGGCCTCGTTTCGACGGCCTCGACCAGCTACAACGAGCCCTATGGGCTGGCGCGCACCTTTCTCTCGATCGATCATCTGAGTGGTGGCCGGGCTGGCTGGAACCTGGTGACGTCGGCCAGCCCCATCGAAGCCGCCAATTTCGGCGCGACGGGCCTGAAACCGCATGCCGACCGCTACGAGCGGGCGCGCGAATTCGCCGAGGTGGTATCAGGACTTTGGCAAGGCAGCGGCTTTCACGGTCACAACGGCCAGAGCTTTTCGGTGCGCGACCCGCTCGACCTGCCGCGCTCGCCGCAGGGCGCGCCGGTGATGGTGCAGGCCGGCGCCTCGGATGTCGGCCGCGACCTTGCCGCCCGCACCGCCGACGTCGTGTTCACGGCGGCGCAGACCCTCGAGGAAGCCAAGGCCTTTTACGACGACCTCAAGGGCCGTATGGCGGGCTATGGGCGGGAACCCGACGACATCAAGATCATGCCCGGCGTCTCCCCGGTGGTGGCAGACACCGAGGCCGAAGCGCGGGAGAAACAGGAGGAATTGCAGGCGCTGATCCCCGACGATGTCGGCGTGGCGCTACTGTCCAGCTATCTCAGCATCTCCGATCTCGGGAGCTATCCGATCGACGGACCGATGCCCGAACTGCCGGAGACCGAGGGCATGAAAAGCCGCCAGGCGCTGGTCATCCAACAATCGCGCCGCGACGGCCTGTCGATCCGCCAGCTTGCGCGCCATTTCGCCGGCGCACGTGGCCATTGGCGTATCGTCGGCACGCCGGCGCGGATCGCTGACGAATTGCAGGCGCGGTTCGAGGGCGGCGGCGCGGACGGCTTCAACGTCATGCCGTCATACTTCCCCGGCGAGCTCGATGCCTTTGCCACGCTGGTGGTGCCGGAACTGCAGCGGCGCGGACTGTTCCGTCGGGAATACGAAGGCAGCACCTTGCGAGATCATCTTGGCCTGAAGCGGTCGGATAGAAAAGATTAGCCGGCTACCTCTTGGCCTTGCCGCGCCTGCTGGCTTACCGCCGGTGCCGCGCCGTGCGCGACCAGCGCCGTCATGATCTCGGCCGCGGCCAGCGCAGCTATGACCGGTGGGCGCTTGTCCTTGACCGCATCGCCGCCGATCGGCGAGACGAGGCGGGCGAACTCAGCCTCCGTGCCCTCAGCCGATTTCAGGAACCAGTTCCTGAACGTCGCTCTCTTGGTTTTCGAGCCGATCATGCCGACATAGGCCGCGTCGTCGCGCTTCAGCGCTTCGGCGACGATGAGGAAATCCAGCGCATGGTCGTGGGTGAGGATGGCGAAGGCGGTGCCGGCGGGGGCGTTTCGCACCTCGGCCTCGGGCATCGGCGTCAGCCGCGTCTCGACGGTTTCCGGCATGCCTTCCAGCGCTTCGGCCCGCGTCTCGATGACGACACCACGCATGGGAAGAAGTGCAACAGTCGAGGCCAGCGCCCGGCCGACATGGCCGCCGCCGAAGATATAGACATGCGGCAGGTGGGCTTCCTCGGCTTCTGCGGCCGCGATCAGCTCGGCAGTAAGCGCGGCATCGACGACACGGATCAAGACTTCGACGCGCCCGCCGCAGCACTGGCCGATCTCGGGGCCTAGCGGCACGTCAAGCGTGGCGCAGACTTCGTCGAAGCCGATGCGGGCTTCTTTACCCTCCCCCTTGTGGGGAGGGTCGGTGAGCGGACGCCGTGTGGCGGCGTCAGCGAAACGGGGTGGCTTGGCACGATCGTCCGCACCCCCCCCCCCCGGGGGGGGGGGGGGGGGGCGGGGCCCCCCCCCCCCCCCCCCCCCGCCCGACCCCCCCCACAAAGGGGAGGGTGAAGACCCCACCATCTGCCTCGCCTTGTCGATCGCGATGTACTCGAGCTGACCGCCGCCGATCGTGCCAAAAGTCGCCGCCTGCGAGACGAGCATGAAGGCGCCCTTCTCGCGGGGGGTCGAGCCCTTGGTACTGGCCACTTCGACCAAGGCAAACCGGTCGGCGCTGGCGAGAAAAGCTCTGAGGCTTTGCACTTTCGAGTTCATATTTCGCATTCCCGTACGGGAAATATAGGGTTTTTCAGTCTGAATTGCACGTTTTGCCAGAATCCAGGTCAGAGTCAGGCGCTATTCTCGGCTTCACCCTTCAGCCGTTTGATCGCCATCAGCACCCGTTCTGGTGTTGCAGGAGCGTCGAGACGCGGACAGGCCTTATGATCGGCCACACTTGCCACCGCGTCCGACAGCGCATGCAGCACAGACATGCCGAGCGGGAAGGGCGGTTCGCCGACCGCCTTGGAACGGTGCACCGTCGGCTCGTTGGCCTCCGGCCAGTCGGCCAGCGTGACGTTGAATATCTTCGGCCGGTCGGACGCGAGCGGGATCTTATAGGTCGACGGCGCATGCGTGCGCAGCCGGCCCTTGTCGTCCCACCACAGCTCCTCCGTCGTCAGCCAGCCCATGCCCTGGATGAAGCCGCCCTCGATCTGGCCGAGATCGATGGCGCGGTTCAGCGAGCGGCCGGTTTCATGCAATATATCGGTGCGCTCGACGACATATTCGCCGGTCAGCGTGTCGACCGAGACTTCCGAGCACGAGGCGCCATAGGCGAAATAATAGAACGGATGGCCCTCGCCCTTGTCACGGTTCCAGTGGATTTTCGGCGTCTTGTAAAAACCCGCCGCCGACAGTTGGATGCGGGCCATATAGGCCTGCTTGACGAGGTCGGTGAAGGCGATCTCCTGGTTGCCGATGCGCACCCGGTTGGGCAGGAAAAGCACCTGCTCGCGCGGCACCTGGTATTTTTCGGCGGCGAAGTCGGTCAGCCGTTCCTTGATCTGGCGGGCGCCGTTCTGCGCCGCCATGCCGTTGAGGTCGGTGCCGGACGACGCCGCGGTGGCCGAAGTGTTCGGCACCTTGCCGGTGGTCGTCGCGGTGATCTTGACCTGGTCGAGGTCGATCTGGAACTCTTCCGCCACCACCTGCGCCACCTTGACGTAGAGGCCTTGCCCCATCTCGGTGCCGCCGTGATTCAGATGCACCGAACCATCGGTGTAGACATGCACCAGCGCGCCGGCCTGGTTGTAGTGGGTGGCCGTGAAAGAGATGCCGAATTTGACCGGCGTCAGCGCCAGGCCGCGCTTGATGAAGCGGCTGTTGGCGTTGAAGGCCTGGATGATGCGGCGGCGCCCCGCATAGTCGGCGCTCGCCTCCAGCTCGGCGACGATGCGGTGGATGATGTTGTCCTCGACCGTCTGGTGATAAGGGGTGACGTTGCGGCCCCCGTCTTTATCACCACTGGTGCCATAAAAATTCTGCTTGCGGATTTCGAGCGGGTCCTTGCCGACGGCAAAGGCAACCTCGTCGATGACGCGTTCGGCGCCGACCATGCCTTGCGGGCCGCCGAAGCCGCGAAACGCCGTGTTCGACACGGTGTTTGTGTAAAGCGGCGCCGATTGCGCATGCACCGCCGGCCAGAAATAGGTGTTGTCGCAATGGAACAGCGCGCGGTCGGTGACCGGGCCGGACAGGTCCGATGAAAAGCCGCAACGCGCCGCGAACATGAAGTCGACGCCAAGAATGTTGCCGGCGTCGTCGAAACCTACTTCGTAGTCGACGAGGAAGTCATGGCGCTTGCCGGTGGCAATCATGTCGTCGTCACGGTCGGGCCGGATCTTGACCGCGCGATGGTGTTTCTTGGCGGCGATCGCAGCCAATGCCGCAAACTGGTTGCCTTGCGTCTCCTTCCCGCCGAAGCCGCCACCCATGCGGCGGATTTCCACTGTGATGGCGTTGCTCGGCACGCCCAGCGCATGGCTGACCATATGCTGGACTTCGCTCGGATGCTGGGTCGAGGAATAGATGGTGACGTCCTGGTCCTCGCCAGGAATGGCCACTGCGATATGGCCTTCGAGATAGAAATGCTCCTGGCCGCCGATGCGCATCTTGCCCTTCAGCCGGCGCGGCGCCGCCTTGATCGCGGCAGCGGCATCGCCACGCTTCAGCGTGAGCGGCGGCGTGACCAGCTTGTCCTTGCGGGGGTCGAGATCGCCAATGTCGGTGACGAAAGGCAATGGACTGTATTCGACCTTGGCCAGCCGGGTGGCGCGGCGCGCCTGTTCGCGCGTCTTGGCAATAACGCAGAAGATCGGCTGACCATAAAACTGCACCTTGTCGTCGGCCAGCACCGGCTCGTCGTGTCGACCGGTCGGCGAAATGTCATTTTCGCCCGGAACGTCCTTGGCCGTCAGCACATCGACGACGCCCGGCGCCGCGCGCACCGCCGACAGATCCATTTTGCTGATCGTCGCATGCGTCGCCGTGGACAGGCCGAGGCAGCCATGCAGCATGCCCGCCGGTTCCGGCATATCGTCGATATAGACCGCGCTGCCGCTGACATGCTTGTGCGCGGAATCGTGGCGCTGGTCGGCGGCGACGCCACCGGAAATCTTCTGCGCCTTGAGATCTGGAGAGGCGTGCTTGTTCATCAGGCCGCCTCGTTGCGTGACACCTGGAACGGCGCCTTGCTGCCGCTGGTTTCGGCAAAAAAGCGCAGCAGCAGGTTCCTGGCCGCCAGCGCCCGGTATTCGGCCGATGCCCGCATATCGGTCAGCGGGGTGAAATCGCCGGCATATTCAGCCATGGCCGCTTCCACCGTTGTCTCCGTCCACGGCTTGCCGAGCAGCGCTTTTTCGACACCGAAAGCCCGCTTCGGGGTGGCCGCCATGCCGCCATAGGCGATGCATATATCGGCCACGGTTCCGTCCTTGGCCAAGTCGAGGAAAAAGGCGCCAAGGGCTGCGGTGATGTCCTCGTCGCGGCGCTTGGTGATCTTGTAGACGGCAAACTTCGTGCCCTTGGCCGGCACGGGAACGTGCACGGCCTCGACGAATTCGCCTGGCTGCCGGTCCTGCTTGCCATAGGCGATGAAGAAATCCTCGAGCGCGATGGTGCGCCGCTTCTTGCCGCGGCGCAGCGTCAGTTGCGCACCAAGCGCGATCAGGGGCGGCGGCGTGTCGCCGATCGGCGAGCCATTGGCGATGTTGCCGCCGATGGTGCCCATGTTTCGTACCTGTTCGCCGCCGATGCGGTCGAACAATGGCCCGAGCGAGGGGATGCGCTTGGCCAGTGTCGCGAAGGCGTCGGTGTAGGTAACGCCGGCTCCGATGGTGATGACGTCATTGTCTTCGGAGATCGCGCACAGCCCCTCGAGATTGCCGATGAAGACTACCGGTGAGATGTCGCGCATGTGCTTGGTGACCCACAGGCCGACGTCGGTCGAGCCGGCGACAACAGTGGCGTCGGGTTCCTTATCCAGTACAGCGGCGAAATCATCGGCGTTGGCCGGGACGACCAACCTCAGCTTGCCGGCGCCGATTTCGACGCGGGCACCGTCATGCATAGCCTCGAGCCTGGCGGTGATCGCCTTGCGCTCGGCCGCCAGCGGATCCTTCGCCGCCTTGCCGTAGCTGGAGATGGCACGCGCGGCGCGCATGATTGCCTCATAGCCGGTGCAGCGGCAAAGATTGCCTTGCAAGGCCTTCTCGATCGCCGCATTCGACGGGTCCGGCGACTTCATCCACAAGCCGTAGAGCGACATGACGAATCCCGGCGTGCAGAAGCCGCATTGCGAAGCGTGGAAATCGACCATCGCCTGCTGCACCGGATGCAATTGGCCAGGCGCGCCGCGCAGATGCTCGACGGTGACGACATGGGTGCCGTCGAGCGAACCGAGGAAACGGATGCAGGCATTGACGCTTTCATAAACCAGCTTGCCGGCGGACAATTTTCCGACCAGGACCGTGCAGGCGCCGCAATCGCCCTCGGCGCAGCCTTCCTTGGTGCCGCGCAGCGAGCGGTCGAGCCGCAGCCAGTCGAGCAAGGTCGCGTCGGGCGCCACCGATGACAGCGCGACATCCCTGCCATTGAGGATGAAGCGGATCTCGTTGCGTATGGTGATCTTGGCCATGCGTCAGCTCCCCCTGTAGGTCGAGTAGCCATAGGGAGAGATAAGCAACGGCACGTGATAATGCACGGATTCTGCCATGCCGAAGCGGATCGGCACGCTGTCGAGGAAGGCCGGTTCCGGCAGTTTGGTGCCCTGGCCGCGTAGATAGTCACCGGCGGCGAAGACCAGTTCGTATTCGCCAAAGCGGAACTCCGCTCCTGCCAGCAGCGGCGCATCGCAGCGGCCGTCGGCATTTGTGACGACGGTCTTCAAATGTATCCGCGCGTCGCTCTCAAGATGATAAAGCGCGATCGACAGGCCCGCCGCCGGCTTGCCGGTCGCGGTGTCGAGCACATGCGTCGTCAGACGTCCGCCATCGGCTTTCGACGTTTCTGCCACTGGCGCCTCCCATTTCCGATACAGCCGAACAAAGCAGTGAATTGTGCGCCAATTAAAGGCGATGCATAAGTCCCGGTCGAGCGGAGTGGCACAAAAACACTTTCAAAAATTTCGGGGGAATGCGCGAGCAACCCTTTCGACTATCCTGATCACAACTTCCGGCAGCGTCCGGCGGGGAGGGGCAATGCGTTACTCTAGAGACATGCGCGGCTACGGAGCCAATCCGCCGGATCCGAGATGGCCGGGCGGTGCGCATGTGGCCGTCCAATTCGTCGTCAACTACGAGGAAGGCGGCGAGAACTGCGTGCTGCACGGCGACAAGGCCTCGGAAGCCTTCCTGTCGGAAATCGTCGGCGCCGCGCCCTGGGTCGGCCAGCGCCACTGGAACATGGAATCGATCTACGAATATGGCGCGCGGGCAGGCTTCTGGCGGCTGCTGCGCCTGTTCAGCGAGGCGCAAGTGCCGGTGACCTGCTACGGGGTCGCCTCAGCATTAGCCCGGTCGCCCGACCAGGTGGCGGCGATGCAGGAGGCCGGCTGGGAAATGGCCTCGCACGGGCTGAAATGGATCGACTACCGCGACCACAGCGCCGAGGACGAGCGCCGCGACCTCGAAGCGGCGATCAAGCTGCACTACGAGGTGACAGGCCAACGGCCGACCGGCTGGTACACCGGCCGCACCTCGGTCAATACGGTGCGGTTGGTGGCCGAAGAGGGCGGCTTCGACTATGTGTCGGACACTTATGACGACGAACTGCCCTACTGGTTCGAGCACAGCGGCGGCGCGCAACTCGTCATCCCCTACACGCTCGATGCCAACGACATGCGTTTCGCCACGCCGCAGGGATTCAATTCCGGCGACCAGTTCTTCTCCTATTTGAAGGACAGTTTCGACACGCTCTATGCCGAGGGCAAAGCGGGCCGGCCGCGGATGATGAATATCGGCCTGCATTGCCGCCTCGTCGGACGTCCCGGGCGGGTGGCGGCGCTGAAGCGCTTCGTCGACTATGTCAGATCGCACGACAAGGTCTGGCTGGCACGGCGCATCGATATCGCCAGGCACTGGCAGGAGAACCACCCTTACCAGCCGGCGGCGCTCAAGCCGTCGAAGATGGCGTTCGAGACCTTCGTCGACACTTTCGGCGGCGTGTTCGAACATTCGCCCTGGATCGCCGAACGTGCCTATGAGCTGGAGCTTGGGCCGGCGCATGACAGCGCCGGCGGCCTGCACAATGCGCTCTGCCGCGTCTTCCGCGCCGCCAGCGAAACCGAGCGGATCGGCGTCCTCAACGCCCATCCCGATCTCGCTGGCAAACTGGCCAAAGCGAGACGCCTCACTGCGGAATCCACACGCGAGCAGGCCTCCGCCGGCCTCGACGCGCTGACCGACAAGGAGCGCGAGCTGTTTTCCAAGCTCAACGCCGCTTACGTCACCACCTTCGGCTTTCCCTTCATCATCGCGGTGCGGGGCAAGACCAAGGAGGAGATCCTCGCCGAGTTCGAGGCGCGCATCGGCAACAGCCGCGGCATCGAACTCGATACCGCCTGCAAACAGGTCGAGCGCATTGCGCTGCTCCGCCTGAAAGACATGCTCCCGCTCTAATGAAATGACTGAGGGGTCAGGACCCAATGGATATGATCAAGACTGACCAGAAAACCTATTACGCGCCGCATGGCGGCCATCCCGGCCAAAATGAGCTTTTGACCGGCCGCGCCGTCTTCACCGAGGCCTATGCGGTCATACCAAAGGGGGTGATGCAGGACATCGTCACCAGCCCCCTGCCGTTCTGGGACGAGACCAGGGCCTGGATCATCGCCAGGCCGCTGTCGGGTTTCGCCGAGACATTTTCGCAGTACATCGTCGAGGTCCTGCCCGGCGGCGGCAGCGACCGGCCCGAGCCGGACGCCGGCGCCGAGGGCGTGCTGTTCGTGGTTGAGGGCGAGTTGACCGTTTCGCTGGCCGGCAAGAAGCACGTGCTGCAAGCCGGCGGTTTTGCCTTCCTGCCGCCGGACAGCGGCTGGACGGTGCGCAACGAAGGTCGCGACGCCGTACGCTTCCACTGGATCAGGAAGGCCTATGAGGCCGTCGACGGCATCGACGCGCCGGAAGTCCTGTTCAGCAGTGACCAGCAAATGGCGCCGACGCAGATGCCCGGCACCGAGGGTCGCTGGGCGACGACCCGTTTCGTCGATCCAGCCGACATGCGCCACGACATGCATGTCACCATCGTTACGCTCGAGCCTGGCGCCGTCATCCCGTTTGCCGAGACGCATGTCATGGAGCACGGGCTCTATGTCTTGGAAGGCAAGGCGGTCTACCGCCTCAACCAGGACTGGGTCGAGGTCGAGGCCGGCGACTTCATGTGGCTGCGCGCCTTCTGCCCGCAGGCCTGCTACGCGGGCGGCCCAGGCAAATTCCGCTATCTCCTTTACAAGGACGTCAACCGGCACGCCAAGCTCGGCGGGGCGGGCATTGGCGGTCGCGCGCGGTGACCCGCATCACAGCGCGGCCGCTGACCCGCGAAAGCTTTGCCGGCTTCGGCGATGTCATCGACATGGGCGGCGGCAATCACTACCCGATCAATGGCGGCAAGACCGAGCGCTACCAGAATCTCGCCACCGCTGAAGCCGTGGGACCGAATGCCCGCGTGCTGATCTCGATGGCTCGCGGCACGCCTTACGACCTGCCGCTGAAGCTGACCATGGTCGAGCGCCATCCCTTAGGCAGCCAGGCGTTCATCCCGCTCTCACCGCGGCCTTTCCTGGTCGTCGTCTGCCATGACGGCAAGGACGGTCCGCGCGAGCCGCATGCCTTCATCACCGCACCGGGGCAAGGCGTCAACTATCCGCGCAATCTCTGGCACGGCGTGCTGACACCACTCGGTGAAGCGCAGGATTTCGTCATCGTCGACCGCGGCGGTGACGGCTCCAACCTCGAAGAGTTCCATTTCTCGCACCCCTACGAAATCCATCTCCCCAACGAGACCTGAGAAATGACCGACATATCGCTGATCGACCGCCTGCTCGATGTCATCGAGCACGACATCGTGCCGAAAACGGCAGAGGGCGTGGCCCATGGGAACAAGCTGTTCGGCGCCGCCATCCTGCGGAAGGGCGACCGCTCGCTGGTGCTGGCCGAAACCAACAACGAGATGGAAAACCCGCTCTGGCATGGCGAGGTGCACTGCCTGAAGCGTTTCTATGAAATGCCGAAAGCCGAGCGCGTCGACACCAAGGACGCCATCTTCATCGCCACGCATGAGCCCTGCTCGCTCTGCCTGTCGGCGATCACCTGGACCGGCTTCGACAATTTCCACTACCTCTTCAGCCACGAGGATTCACGCGACAGCTTTGCGATCCCGCACGATCTGAAAATCCTGAAAGAGGTCTTCACTCTCGATCCCGGCGGTTACAATGCCGAGAACGCTTATTGGAAGAGTTTTTCCATTCGCAGGCTGGTGCGGGCGCTGCCCGAGGCCGAGCGCGGCCGGCTTGAGGCAAGGATCGGCAATATTTCCACCCGCTACGACGAACTGTCCGGCGCTTATCAGGCGCGCAAGTCCGAAAACGACATTCCGCTGAACTGACGCGGATTGCCTAGCCTACCTTCGCGTTTTTCAGCACCTCGTTGATCCTGGCCTGCCAGCCCTTGCCGGTCGCCTTGAATTTACTGATGACATCCTGATCCAGACGGATGGACACGACTTGCTTAGGCTTCTCCACGGCTGGCCGGCCACGAGCACGCCTTATGCTCTCGAAAAGTTCTGGAAACACTTCCGCGAAAGGCCTGGCTTGCGCCAACTGTTCGTCTGTCGTCTCCGCATCGTCGGGATCATCAACAATTTGTCTTTGAATTTCCACTTCCTCCGCATCGGTAAGCGGTCGAACACGCGATTTAGGATTGTTCATATACTGACCTTTCCTTTCGGCTGGCACGGCGCATCGAGATCACCGAATCGCCTCCGAACCAAGCGGCTTGAAAATCACGGCCAGGATGATCTCTCCGAATTCGCCAATCGCCTTGAACCGGTCGGCCTTGGCTGGAAGGACGGTTGAAGTCGCAAAAAACTCAATACGAGTTCGGCAAAATCGAGACCCCGGCTGTCCAGGTTCGTCACGCGCTTTGGCTCATCCCAAACGATTTTCAGGCGAAACCATCCTCATCACGTTGGGTTCAGTTAATAAATGTAATACATTAATTATAATCCTGCAACATCAGGACAAAACAATCGGGCTACATATCGTGGCGTCGTCGCGGCGACACCGGCCGTCGCCCGTTTGACTTCATGACATGCCCGCTTCATGCGTCACTGACATCCTGGAGCATCGCATGAAAACCATCACCGAATTTCCCCGCAAGGTCATCGAATTCCCCGATATGGGCATCGTCATGCCGGATGGTTGCCGGCTGTCGGCGCGGGTGTGGATGCCGGACGATGCGAGCGAGGATCCGGTGCCGGCAATCCTTGAGCACCTGCCCTATCGCAAGCGCGACGGCACCATCTTTCGCGATCAACTGACGCATCCCTATTTTGCCGGCCACGGCTACGCCTCGATCCGCGTCGACATGCGCGGCAATGGCGATTCCGAAGGCCTGATGGACGACGAATATTCCGAGCAGGAATTGCAGGACGCCTGCGATGTGATTGCCTGGGCGGCAGCACAGCCCTGGTGCAACGGCAGTGTCGGTATGATGGGCATTTCCTGGGGCGGCTTCAACTGCCTGCAGGTGGCAGCCAAGCAGCCGCCGGCGCTGAAGGCGGTGATCAGCCTGTGCTCGACCGTCGACCGCTACGCCGACGACATCCACTACAAGGGCGGCTGCCTTTTGACGGAAAATTTCGGCTGGGCCTCGACCATGTTGTCCTATTCGTCGCGACCGCCGGATCCGCTGATTGCGGGCGACAACCGCTGGCGCGACCTCTGGCTGACGCGGCTGGAGAACCAGACTTTCCTTCTGCCGCTCTGGCTCAGCCATCAGCATCGCGACGCCTATTGGAAACGCGGTTCGATCTGCGAGGATTTCTCCGCGGTCAAAGCCGCCGTGCTGTCGATCGGCGGCTGGCATGACGGCTATCGCAACACGATTTCGCATCTGGTCACCAACATCCAGGCGCCGGTGAAGGGCATTGTCGGGCCGTGGATCCACAAATACCCGCATTATGCCGAACCCAAACCCGCCATCGGCTTCCTGCAGGAGGCGTTGCGCTGGTGGGACAGCTGGTTGAAGGGCGTCGACACCGGCGTCGAGGCCGACCCGGACTACCGCGCCTATGTCATGGACAGTGTGCGGCCGGCGCGCTGGCACCCGGAGCGGCCGGGCCGTTGGGTGGCCGAACAGGAATGGCCGTCTCCCAACATCAAGGTCGGGGTGATCGAACTCATTGCTGACGGCGTCAGGCCGGCGATCGTGGCGACCCCGCAAAGCTGCGGGCTCGCCGGCGGCGAATATTTTCCCTTCACCTTTGGCCCGGAACTGCCGGGCGACCAGCGCCCGGACGATGCGCTGTCCGTCTGCTTCGATCAGCCTGTGCTTGCCGAGACACTCGACATCGTCGGCGCGCCGGAGCTTCTCATCCGGGTGTCGTCCGATCGCCCGCAGGCGAACATCGCGGTGCGGCTGTGCGACGTGCACCCCGACGGCGCCTCGGAACTGATCTCCTACGGCGTGCTCAACCTGACGCATCGTTCTTCGCACGAACAGCCGCAAGCGCTGGTGCCGGGCGAAACGGTTTCGGCGCGCGTTATTCTCGACCAGTGCGCCTACCGCGTGCCGGCCGGACACCGCCTGCGCATCGCGGTTTCCAATGCTTACTGGCCGATGATCTGGCCGTCGCCGGAGCCGGTGCGGCTCGACCTTTCAGCGGCGACGCTGAGGCTGCCGCTGCGCCCGCTCGCAAAAAGCGACGAGACTTCATTCCAGTCTCCCGAAGGCGCAACACCCTGGGCAACCGCGACAGTTCGTGCAGCGAATTCCGAGCGTCACGTCGATCGCGATGAGAAGACCGGCATCGTCACGCTCTCGATCACGGATGATTTCGGCGAAGTGCGCGATCTCGCGCATGGACTGGCCAATGGCAGCATTGCCCGCGAGAGCTGGACGATCCACCCCGACGACCCGCTGTCTGCCTCGGGCCGCACGCACTGGACGCAGACCTTGTCGCGAAACGGATGGTCGGTGCGCACCGAGACGTCGGCTGAAATGCGCTGCGATGCGCAAAACTTCATCGTCAGCGCCAGAATCGAAGCCTATGAGGGCGAAACGCTGGTTTTCGAACGCGATTTCGAAGAGACGATCCCGCGCGACCTGCTCTGAGCGTCCACCCGACTGGTCCAGTTGCGACGCACGATTTACGCCACGGCATGTCGCATTCCGTCTTGCTTACGGCTTTGCCTTCCGGTCAATATCCCTTTGGTAACAACAAGCAAAAAACGACCATAAGGTCGAACCAACAGAGTGAGGAACTCAAATGTCCAACGAACTCGAATATCTGAGCCGGCGCGTTGCGTCCGGCAAGCTGAGCCGTCGTGATTTCCTCGGCCGCGCCGCAGCACTCGGCGTCACAGCGCCCTTCGCCAATATGCTGCTTTCCAGTGCGGCTCGCGCGGAAGGCCCGGTCAAGGGCGGCACGCTGAAGGCCGGCCTCGTCGGCGGCGAATCCACGAACAGCCTGGACCCGGCTTTGTTCATGACGCAAGTGCCGTTCGCTTTTGGCAAGATGTGGGGCGAACTGATCGTCGAGCTGTCTCCGGAAGGCAAGCTCGAGAACCGCATCGCCGAAGAGATCGGCTCGTCGGACGACGCCAAGGTGTGGACGCTGAAAATCCGCGACGGCGTCGAATTCCACAACGGCAAGACGGTGACCGCTGAGGATGTGGCGGCAACGCTCGAGCGCCATTCTGATGAAAAGTCGAAGTCCGGCGCGCTGGGCTACATGAAAGGCATCGACAGCATCAAGGCCAGTGGCAAGGAAGTCGTCCTGACGCTGAAGGAGGCCAACGCCGACCTTCCCTATCTCCTCAGCGACTACCACCTCATCGTCCAGCCCAACGGCGGCAAGGACAAGGCGGATGCCGGCATCTCGGCAGGACCCTACAAGGTCACTACCAACGAGCCCGGCGTGCGCCATGGCGGCGAGCGCTTCGCCAATTACTGGCAGGCCGACAAGATGGGCCATGCCGACCAGATCGAGATCATCGTCATCAACGACGCGACCGCGCGCACGGCGGCCCTGCAGGGCGGCCAGGTCAACATGATCAACCGCGTCGAGCCGAAGATCGTCGACCTCATCAAGCGCGTACCCGGCGTCACCATCCGCAACCATGCCGGCCCCGGCCACTATGTCTTCATCATGCATTGCAACACCGCGCCCTTCGACAACAGCGACCTGCGCATGGCGCTGAAGCTCGCGATCGACCGCGAAGAGATGCTGAACAAGGTGCTGCGCGGCTACGGCTCGCTCGGCAACGACTTCCCGATCAATTCGTCCTATCCGCTGTTTTCCGAGATCGAGCAGCGCAAATATGATCCCGACAAGGCCAAGTTCCACTACAAGAAGTCGGGCCATGACGGCACCGTGCTGCTGCGCACCTCCGACGTTGCCTTCCCGGGCGCGGTCGACGCCTCGCAGCTCTTCCAGCAGAGCGCGGCCAAGGCCGGCATCAAGATCGAGCTCAAGCGCGAGCCCGGCGACGGCTACTGGAACGAGGTCTGGAACAAGCAGCCCTTCTGCGCCTCCTATTGGGGCGGCCGCTCGACCCAGGACCAGATGTACTCGACCGCCTATCTGTCGACCGCCGACTGGAACGACACCCGTTTCAAGCGTCCGGACTTCGACAAGCTGGTGCTGGCCGCACGCGCCGAACTCGACGAGACCAAGCGCAAGCAGATGTACCACGACATGGCCGTGCTGGTGCGCGACGAGGGCGGCCTGATCCTGCCGATGTTCAATCAGTTCATCGATGCGACAGGCGCCAAGGTCGGCGGCTGGGTAGACGATCCGCATCAGGAGCTGATGAACGGCTACGCGCTGGCGAAGTGCTGGCTCGAAGCCTGAGCCCGGCTTTGCGGATATGTCCTCACCCGTCGTGAAACTTGTGGCCCAGCGCGTTGCGCTGGGCATCGTCCTCTTGCTGGCCGTTTCGGTCCTGATCTTCGCCGGCACCCAGATCCTGCCCGGCGACGTCGCGCAAGCCATTCTCGGACAATCGGCGACGCCGGAATCGCTCGCCAATCTGCGCGAGCAGCTCGGCCTGAATCAGCCGGCTTACATCAGGTATTTCCATTGGCTAGGCGGTGTGCTCACCGGCGATCTTGGCACGGCGATGTCGAGCGGCCAGGATATTGCCACGTCGATCAAGGGGCGGCTGTGGAACACGCTGTTCCTCGCCTTCTGGGCTGCGATCGTGGCCGTGCCGCTGGCCATCATCCTCGGCCTGATCGCCGTGCGCTACCGCAATGGTTGGGTCGACAAGCTGATCTCCGGCCTGGCGCTCGCCTCGACATCTTTCCCGGAATTCTTCATCGGCTATGTGCTCGTCTATTTCTTTGCCGTGAAGTATCAATGGTTCCCGGCCATTTCCACGGTCTATGACGGCATGCCGTTCGGCGAGCGCATGCAGGCGATCGCGTTGCCAGCCACCGCGCTGACGCTGGTTGTGCTGGCGCATATGATGCGCATGACCCGCGCGGCCATCCTCAACGTCATGCAGTCGGCCTATGTCGAGACGGCGGAACTGAAAGGCCTGTCGGCCTTCAACGTCATCCGCAAGCATGCTTTCCCCAATGCCATCGCGCCGATCATCAACGTCGTCATGCTCAACCTCGCCTACCTCATCGTCGGCGTCGTCGTGGTCGAGGTGATCTTCGTCTATCCCGGCATGGGACAATATCTGGTCGACCACGTCACCAAGCGCGACGTGCCGGTGGTGCAGGCGGTCGGCCTGGTCTTCGCCGCCGTCTATATCAGCCTGAACATCATTGCGGACATCGGGGCGATTGTCGCCAATCCGCGCCTCAGACATCCGAAATAGGCGGCGGGCATGCTCGACATCAAACGCATCCCCATTCCCGCGCTGATCGGCATCGTGCTGACGGCTATGTTCGTGCTGGCGGCAGTTTTCGCACCGTTGATCACACCGTACGGCAATGCCGAAATCGTCGGCGATGTCTGGGAACCGATGACGGCGGCACATTTGCTGGGCACCGACAATCTCGGTCGCGATCTTCTGTCGCGCATGATCTACGGCGCTCGCATCACGCTGTTCATTGCGGTGCTGGCCACCGCGCTGTCATTCTCGCTCGGCGCCATCCTCGGCTTTTCGGCGGCGGTGTTCGGCGGCTGGTTCGACACGCTGCTGTCGCGCCTTGTCGATCTGCTGATGTCGATCCCGACCCTGATCATGGCGCTCGTCGTGCTTTCGGTGCTGCCGACCAACCTGGTGACGCTGATCTTGGTGATGGGCGTCCTCGACTCGACCCGCGTCTACCGGCTGTCGCGCGCGGTGGCCGTCGACATCAACGTCATGGATTATGTCGAGGCCGCCAAGCTGCGGGGCGAAGGCAGCGGCTGGATCATCTTCCGCGAGATCCTGCCCAACGCGCTGTCGCCGCTGGTCTCGGAACTTGGCCTGCGCTTCATCTACGCGGTGCTGTTCTTGTCGACGCTGTCCTTTCTCGGCCTCGGCGTGCAACCGCCGGATGCCGACTGGGGCGGCATGGTCAAGGAAAACAAGGACGGCATCGTCTTCGGTATCGGGGCGGCACTCATCCCCGCCGCGGCGATCGCAGCACTGGCGATTTCGGTCAATCTGGTCGCCGATTGGGTGCTCAACCGCACGACAAGCCTGAAGGGAGGACGCGGGTGATGGCTGACACAAAAGCAAAGCCCGGCCTGCTGCTCGATATCCGCAATCTGCGCATCGAGGCGACAGTGTTTCCGCCCGGCGAGGTGCCGAAGAACATCGTGCTGGTCCACGATGTCTCGCTGACGCTGGAAAAGGGCAAGGTGCTCGGCCTGATCGGCGAGTCCGGCGCCGGCAAGTCGACCATCGGCCTGTCGTCGATGGGCTATGGCCGTGGCGGCGTGCGCATCACCGGCGGAGAGGTGCTGCTCAACGGCCGCGATATCCTCAAGGGGGGCAAGGAAGGTTTCCGCAAATTGCGCGGCCGCGAGGTCTGCTATGTCGCGCAGTCGGCGGCCGCCGCCTTCAACCCGGCGCACAAGCTGATGGACCAGGTGGTGGAAGCAACGCTGCTGCACGGCACGGCGACACGCGCCGAGGCCGAGAAACGTGCCGTGGCGTTGTTCAAGAAGCTCAGCCTGCCAAACCCCGAAATCATCGGCGAACGGTTCCCGCACCAGGTCTCCGGCGGCCAGTTGCAGCGCGTGATGACGGCGATGGCGCTGTGTTCGGAACCCGACCTGATCGTCTTTGACGAGCCGACCACGGCGCTCGACGTGACGACGCAGATCGACGTGCTGGCGGCGATCAAGGACGCCATCCGCGACACCCATGTCGCGGCGCTCTACATTACCCACGATCTTGCCGTCGTCGCCCAGGTCTCGGACGAGATCATGGTGCTGCGCCATGGCAGGCTGGTCGAATGGGGCGGCACTCGCCAGATCATCAAGGAGCCGCGCCAGGAATACACCAATGCGCTGGTCTCGGTGCATGAGATCGAGCATGCCGAGCAGAAGCCCGGCGCCGCGCCGTTCCTGTCGGTCAAGAACGTCACCGCCGCTTACGGCGGCAGCCACGTCAAGGTGCTGAAGAACGTCTCGGTCGACATCTATCCGGGACAGACGCTGGCGGTCGTCGGTGAATCCGGCTCCGGCAAGTCGACGCTGGCGCGCGCCATCACCGGGCTGTTGCCGCCCGAGGAAGGCACCGTCACCTTCGACGGCAGGCCGCTCGCCAACCGGCTTGCCGACCGGCCGAAGGAGGATCTGCGCCAGTTGCAGATGATCTATCAGATGGCCGACGTGGCGATGAACCCGCGCCAGACCGTCGGCACCATCATCGGCCGGCCGCTGGAATTCTACTTCGGCATACGCGGCCGCGAGCGCGACAAGCGCGTCGCCGAACTGCTCGACGAGATCGAGATGGGCAAGGGCTTTCTCGATCGTTATCCGGCCGAACTCTCCGGAGGCCAGAAACAGCGCGTCTGTATCGCCCGCTCGCTCGCCGCCAAGCCCAAGCTGATCATCTGCGACGAGGTGACATCGGCGCTCGACCCGCTGGTGGCCAACGGCATTCTCAAGCTGCTGCTCAACCTGCAGCAGCACGAGAAGGTCGCCTACCTCTTCATCACCCACGATCTGGCGACGGTGAAGTCGATCGCCGATTCGATCGCGGTGATGTACCGCGGCGAGGTGGTGCGCTACGGCGCCAAGAGCAAGGTGCTGACGCCGCCCTTCGACGCCTATACCGACCTGCTGCTGTCGTCCGTTCCCGAGATGGAGATCGGCTGGCTGGAAAAGGCGATCAAGGGACGGCGCATGGCGAGCGCGGGGAATTAGTAGGGAATTCGCGGCCTTTGTCGCGAAAACTTCCTTCAACGGCAAAAGCTTTCCGGAGCCGCCCATGGCGCTCAAGACCAAACTGCTGCTCATCATTCTCGATGGCGTGCCCTACCGGAACTGGCGCCGGCTGATGGGCAATCTCGAGGGCTGGGTGCAGTCGGGCGAGGCGCAGGTGTGGAAGATGCGCTCGGTGCTGCCGTCGACCTCGGCCTGCTGCTATGCCTCGATCCACACCGGGGTTTCGCCGCAGGAGCACGGCATACTATCCAACGAGAACCGTTTTCTCGTCAACAAGCCGGATATTTTCTCCGAGGTCAGCAAGGCCGGCGGCAAGACCGGCGCGGTGACGCATTCCTACTGGTCGGAATTCTTCCGTTCCTATCCGTTCGATCTAGTCGAGGACATGGAGTTCGACGAGCCCAACGGACCGATCGCGCATGGCCGCTTCCACACCATGACCGGCTACAATTTGCGCAACCAGATGACGCCGAGCGATGTCGATTTGTTTGCGACACTGACCCTGCTGACCCGGCGCCACGCCATCGACTACGGGATCCTGCACACCTGCACGCTGGATTCGATGGGCCATCGCTTCGGCCATGACTGCCACGAAATGGACCATGCCTGCTATGCGATGGACGGCATGTTGGCAGCCTTCCTGCCGGGCTGGCGGCAAGCCGGTTACGAGGTGATCGTAACCGCCGACCACGGCCAGACAGACCGCGGCCATCATGGCGGCCGTGACGATGAAATGCAGGATTTCGCGCTGTATTATTTCGGAGCCGGCAAAGGGCCGGATCCGGACACGCTGCTTGATCAGCTGCAACTGGCGCCGACGGTGCTGAAGCGGCTGGGTGTGCCGGTGCCGGAGACCATGAAGGCTAAGCCGTTTTTGGGGTGACGGAGGTCGTCGCTGAGCCGCCGTTCGCTACCCCCTCTCCCCGTCACTATACGGGGAGAGGGTAAGGGTGAGGGGCAGCGCTAACATCAAAATAAATACCCCAACGCCGGCGCCGCCCCTCATCCGCCTGCCGGCACCTTCTCCCCGTATAGTGACGGGGAGAAGGGAGACGCTCTGGCAACACTCCCTCTCTTCGGTTAGCTTCGCCAAAATTCCTTGGCGGAAGGATGAACCTTTTTGAACCTATCGGCGACAGAGCAGACAGGAGCCAGGCGGCTCGACCGGCCATGACGGCAGCGACCGAGACTGATCGCGCGCTTGTCGACCGGGTCGCGAAGGGCGACCGTTCCGCTGTTCGGCTGCTGTTCATGCGTCACCACGCGCGGGTCTACCGCTTCGTGGTGCGCCAGACGGGATCGGAAATGATGGCCGACGATATCGCAAACGAGGTCTTTCTCGAGCTGTGGCGCCAGGCGCCCGGTTTCGAAGGGCGCTCGGAAGTCTCGACATGGCTGCTCGGCATCGCCCGGTTCAAGGCGCTGTCGATGCTGCGGAAGAAAAAAGAAGACTGGATCGATGACGACGATGCGGCGCAGGTTCCCGACGGCGCCGACACGCCGGAAGTCGCCACCATGAAGGAAGACAAGGGCGCCGCTTTGCGGCGCTTCGTCGATGCCTTGCCGGAGGAACACCGCTCGGTGATCGACCTTGCCTATTACCATGGACAGTCGGTGACGGAGATCGGCGAGGTGCTCGGCATCCCGGTCGCCACGGTCAAGACCCGAATGTTCTACGCCCGCAAGAAACTCGGCGAAGCCCTCAAGGCCGCCGGTTACGACAGGGGGTGGCCATGAGTAATCCTGAAGATATGAGCGCCGCTGGAAAAATGTCACGCCGTGACGAAATGGAAACGCTGCTGCCGTTCTACCTGAACGGCTCGCTGGAAGGCTCGGACCTCGAAGCCGTCGAGGAATGGCTGGCGTCCGATCCGGCGGCGACGGCGGCGCTTGGCGAGGCTGAGGCGGAATTCTCCGGCGCCGCCGCCGCCAACGAGGCGATCCGGCCACCGGCCGATGCGCTCAGCCGCTTTGCCAGGGCGCTCGACGCCGAAGCCGGACCGGTCCGCGCTCCCGCGGGCGGTTCCTGGCTGGCGCAGGCACTCGGCCGTTTCATGGCGGTGCCGGTCGGCGTCGCCTGGGCGGCAGCGGCGGTGCTGCTGGCGTTGGTCGTGGTGCAGTCCTACGTGCAGACCGGCGGCAAGAGCAATGATTTCGAGATTGCCGGCGCCGAGGATGATCTGGCGAAACTGCCGTTCGCGCTGGTCAAGTTCAAGCCGGATGCGAAGATGTCCGACATCGCTGTCTTCCTCGACCAGAACGCGCTGAAGATCGCCGGCGGGCCGGCCGCCTCGGGCGTCTTCCGCATTGCCATCCCGGTCAAGACCGGAGCAGACTACACCAGGCTCGTCGGCCTTATTGCCGCCCAGCCGTTCGCGGAGACTGTGATCGAGGGAAGGAAACCGGTTGATGGCAGCTAGGGCGGTCATTCGATTTGCGGCGATCCTGGTGGCGGCGACGACAATCGTCGCCGTGCCGGCGTCGGCGCAGACCAATGATCCCAATGCCGGCCGGGCCGACTGCACCGAGGCGGCCGGAGCGGCGGCTGCCGACTGCCCGAAAGACGGCAATGAGGCCAACGTCGGCGGCGAACCAGGCGCAGTTACCCTTCCGGCCCTGATCGTCGACCTGTTTCCCAACCCACCGGTTCCCGAAGCGCCCGTGCCGACGCCACGGCCGTCAGGGCCGCCTGCCGACACGCAGGCCGGACCACCCGCCGGCGGGGCGATCGTTTCGCCGACCGATCTTGTCGCGACCGCGCCGCGCCGTGCCATCGCCGGCGAGTTCGTGCCCGGCGAGGTGCTGGTGACCGTCGACGGCGATGCCGGCGCCGTCCAGCAGATCGCCGCCTCCTTCGGCCTTGAAGTGCGCTCGCAGCGCCAGTCGCGGCTGCTCGGCACCACACTGGTGCGCTTCGGCATTCCCGACGGCCGCCCGGTCGGCGCCGTGCTGGCGCAGCTGGCCGCCGATGGCCGCACCCTGCGGCGCGAGCCAAACCATATCTATTCGCTGCAGCAGGCGGCCGGCATCGTCAACTATGCCTTCGAGCGCATTCAGCTCGACAACAAGCAAGCCAGTGGCGAAAACGTGCGCATCGCCGTCATCGACACCGGCATAGACGACACCAATCCGGCGCTGTCCGGCGTCATTGCCGACCAGTTCGACGCCATGCCCAACGTGCCGGTCGAAAAGCGTGACCATGGTACCTCGGTCGACGGACTGATCGCCGGCGTCGGCGCGCTCGAAGGCATGGCGCCCGGCGCCAGGATCTATCACGCCCGCGCCTTCGAGGACGGCAGGTCGACCATGGATGTCATCCTGTCGGCGCTCGACTGGGCGGCGGACCAGAATGTCAGCATCATCAATATGAGTTTCGTCGGCCCCAAGAACGATCTGCTCGCCACCGCCTGCCGCAATGCGCGCGGGCTCGGCATCATCCTGGTCGCTGCTGCCGGCAACAACGGGCCGAAAGCGCCCTATGGCTACCCCGCCGCCTATGACGGCGTGATCGCGGTCACCGCCACCGACGCCAAGGACGGGCTGATGCAGCAGGCCAATCGCGGCGCTTATGTCTTCATCTCGGCGCCCGGCGTCGAGATGGTGGCGCCGAGCGGCGCCGGCTCTGACGTCGTCACCGGCACCTCATTTGCCGCCGCGATCGTGTCCGGCGCAATCGCCAACCTGATCCACGCCTCACCCGAGCGCTCGGCCGACGATATCGAAAAGGCGCTGGCCGCCACCGCCAGGGATCTCGGTCCGAAGGGACGGGACAATGATTTCGGTTATGGGCTGCTGGATACGAAGGCGGCGGCGAACAAGTAAACCGGGCGAATTTCGCGCCACCCAATTCAGAGCGCCGGACCCAGCCGGACAGGGCTGCCATCATGGAAGCGCGACAGCCGGAAGCGGCTGAGGTCGTGCCCCGTCTGGTTTCCCTGGATCATGTCGGCAACGACGCGGCCTATGCCAGGCCCGATGCCGAAGCCGTGGCCGCTCATTCCCGTTGCGACGAAAAGGCTGCCGACTGCCTCAACCCGATCCACGACGGGGACGACGTCGGGCATGGCGTCGATCATGCCACCCCAGCCTGCCTTCAGGCGAACCCTCTCGAACTGCGGAAAGAGGTGCTTGAACTTGCGTTCTATCGAACGCAGACGGGCCGGTTCAGGGGCCGGGTCGAGCACCCGCATTCTCTCGAAAGGGCTGTGCGAATCCGGCGCCCAATCGCGCGGCGTCGACCAGGCATCGGGGTAACCTGACGGCGCGAACGGAAAGTAGCGTGTCCCCAGCGGATTGTCCCTCAGCGCAGGAAGATATTTGGTGGCGTGCCGGAAGGCGTCAGGTCCCAGGTAATGCAGATGGCTGCCGCCCGCGGCGAGCGTATACCCGCCATCCTGCCGGCGCCTGAAAGCGATGTGTTCGTCAGTCGCCGCACCTGCATAGATTTCAGCCAAGGGGTCCGTTGCGGCTGCGGTTACCCTGACGCTGAGCTGGGGGATGGAGACGCCGTGTCTTCTCAGGAACAAGGATGACCAGGCACCTCCCGCGACCAGCACGCTGGAGGCCTCGATATACCCCGTCTCGGTCCACACGCCCTTGACCTTGCCACCTGAGATTTCGAGGGTTCGCGCTGCGCAATTCTCGACGATTTTGACGCCTTTTCGCACGGCGAGCCGGGCAAATGCGGGCACCGCCAGCCAAGGCTCCGCCCGCATGTCGGAGGGCGTCGTCATCGCGCCCTTGAATTTGCGCGACATGCCTTTGATGAGTGCCGCGGTTTCGTCTGCATCCAGGAGACGGGTGTCGAGCGCATGCGTCGCAGCGATCTTCATGAATGCTTCGAAGCCGGCCATGTCCTTGTCGGTCTTCGCCAGGTAGGTCACACCTGTCTGGGTCAGGCCGATGTCCTCGCCGCATTCCTCAGCCAGTTCCCGCCACAGGCGAATAGCCTCTATGACGATGGGCAACTCGTCGGCGTCGCGTCCCTGCTTCCGGATCCAGCCCCAATTGCGGGACGACTGTTCGGCCGCAATGCGTCCTTTTTCCAGCAGCGTCACCGGGATGTTCCGCTGTGCCAGGAAAAGCGCCGTCGTCACACCGATGATGCCGCCACCGACAATGACCACCTCCGACGTTTTCGGCGGTGGGCCAGGATGCCGGATTGGATCCGTTTCGGAGAACGGGAATATGGGCAAGTGGCGCACCCTGAGGACTGGTTGATGGCTCTGGCTTACTGGTTGCCACCCACTCGAAGCCAAATCAAGGACAGGTCCAGGCAGACCGTTGTCCCAACGAAGTCAATCTATCTGCGGGCAACATCCACATGGGTGAACTTGCCCAGCGGAGCAATTGGATTAATCCCTAAACCGGCGCGCCGGCGACCGAGCCTCTCACCACCAGGTCGACAGGCCAGACCTCGCCCCGCGCCCCTTCTTCCAAGCCGGAAATGCGCGCTGCCAGGCGTTCGGCGATGCGGGCGCCGGCGAGGCGGATCGACGAGCGCGTCGTCGACAGCGGCACGGAAAAATTCTCCGGCTTCAGCCATGGAAAGACGTCGTCATGGGCAATCAACGACAGGTCGCCGGGAATGGTCAGGCCAAGGTCGCGCACCGCGCGCACGACGCCGAGCGACATGATCAGGCTGGAGCAGGCGATCGCCGTCGGCCGCTCGCTCTGTTCGAGCAGGCGCCTGGCGGCGCGGTAGCCGTTCTCCTCGGTCATGGTGAGTGAACAGACATGGCGCTCGCCGAGCGTCAGGCCGCTCGCGGCCAGCGCCCTGCGCATGCCGCGCTCGCGGTGGATGGCGAAGGTCTCGCGGTCGTCGCCATTGATCAGCGCCAGCCGGCGGTGGCCGAGCTGAACCAGCAGCCGGGCGGCGTCGTGGAAGCCGCCCTCATTGTCGATGTCGGTGAAGGGGTAGTCGAAATCGGAGCCTTCGCTGCGGCCATGGACGATGAAGGGAATGCCGAGCGTGTTGACCAGCGCCACCCGCCGGTCGGCCGGGCGCGGCGAGGAGATGTAGACGGCGTCGACCTGGCGGTTGGCGACGATGCGGCGATAGGTGGTTTCCTGGTCGTCGGCATCGGCCGGCGACAGCACCAGGTCGAGCTCGTGCGAGCGGGCATAGTCGCCGAGGCCGGAGAGGAATTCGACGAAATGCGGGTCGATGTCGACGGAGGCGCCCGTCGGCAGGACATAGCCGATCATGCCCGTCTTGCCGGTCGCCAATCGGCGCGCGCTCGGATTGGGCCGGTAGCCGTGGCGCTTGGCGGCATCCACCACGCGCCGGCGGGTTTCCTCGTTGACCTCCGGATAGCCGTTGAGCGCACGGCTTACCGTTGTCTGCGACAGGGCCAGCATATGAGAGAGCTGCTTCAGGTTCACTGGGAGGCCTCCAAGCCTCAAAGCGCTTTTAATTTTGAAGCCACGCGGCGCCACAACGGGCGCGGCCAAGCTGGTCGACCATACGCACTGGTCCGGCCAGTTTGAAGCTTAATACGCTGCTGCACCGCCGTAAAACTATGCTGCAGTGCACTTTACCAAGTCTTCCAGCTCGAAATTAAATCGATTAGCCCACCGCCCTCTTGACTTCCAGCCGATTCAATGGCGAGATCAAAAAGACCAAAGCGCTTTGGAAGACTCTTCGAAAGGTTGCGGTTCCTTTCTGAACGAGTCACAGTCCTGCAGCGTCGGCGGGCGGAATGGAGGTTCCGTCCGGGTGTATGTGTCCACACTGGGAGGAATACCGATGAAGAAGATGCTTCTGCTTGGCGCAGCGTTTGCCACGCTCGCCTTGTCCCTGCCGGCGCAAGCCGAACTGAAGTTCAAGCCCGGGGAAGACAAGCGCTTCAACTGGGCCAATTACGAAGAGCTGAAGAAGGTCGATCTCAAGGGCGAGACGCTGACCATCTTCGGGCCCTGGCGCGGCGAGGACGAAGGCCTCATCCGCACTGTTCTCGAATATTTTCAGGAAGCCACCGGCGCCGAGATCAAGTACTCCTCGTCGGAAAATTACGAACAGCAGATCGTCATCGATACCCAGGCCGGCAGCCCGCCCAATATCGCCGTACTGCCGCAGCCGGGCCTGATCCAGGATCTGGCGTCCAAGGGCCTTTTGACGCCGCTGGGCGACGACACCGCCAAATGGATCAAGGACAATTACGGCGCCGGCCAGTCATGGGTCGATCTCGGCACCTTCAAGGACAAGGACGGCAAGCCGGGCTTCTTCGCCTTCCCCTACAAGGCCGACGTGAAATCGCTGGTCTGGTATTCGCCCGACAATTTCGAGGAAGCCGGCTACAAGGTTCCCAAGACCCAGGAAGAGCTCGCCGACCTCGAGAAGAAGATCATCGCCGACGGCGGCACGCCGTGGTGCATCGGCCTCGGCTCAGGCGGCGCTACCGGCTGGCCGGCGACCGACTGGGTCGAAGACATCATGCTGCGCACCCAGGCGCCCGACGTGTATGACAAGTGGGTAAAGAACGAGATCCCGTTCAACGATCCGGCGGTGGTCAACGCCATCGACATTTTCGGCAAGATCGCGACCGACGACAAGATGGTCGACGGTGGGGCCAAGGCGGTTGCCGCGACCGACTTCCGCGACAGCCCGAAGGGCCTCTTCTCGGTGCCGCCGAAATGCTACCTGCACCATCAGGCATCGTTCATCCCGACCTTCTTCCCGGAAGGCACAAAGGTTGGACAGGACGCCGACTTCTTTTACTTCCCGCCCTATGCATCCAAGCCCGAGCTGGGCACGCCTGTGCTCGGCGCCGGCACGCTGGCCATGATCACCAAGGATTCGAAGGGTGCACGCGCGTTCATCGAATTCCTGAAAATGCCGCTGGCACATGAAATCTGGATGGCCCAGGGCGGCTTCGTCACGCCGCTCAAGTCGGTCAACAAGGATGCCTATGCCAGCGACGCGCTGAAGAAGCAGGGCGATATCCTCGCCAATGCCTCGACCTTCCGCTTCGACGGTTCGGACCTGATGCCGGGCAAGATCGGCGCCGGCGCCTTCTGGACCGGCATGATCGATCTGGTCGGCGGCAAGTCGGCGCAGGATGTCGCCACCGACATCCAGAAGAGCTGGGACGCTATCAAGTAGTCAGCTGGCAAGCAGTCAGCTGGCAAGTAACCACTGCCAAGTGTTCAGCCGCTTTGGCGGCAAATTCAGGACTTCCTCCACAGATTGGATCCGGGCCGCTATGGCCCGGATCCGACCGGCGCCTTACGCCGGACCGATTTGCGTTCGTTCGTTCCGAATAACTTAAATCGGCGCAGAGCCACATCGCCAGGGCTGTTCAAGGCCCGGTCGATCATGCGCAGGGAAGAGGGACCCATGGCTGCTCAGATCTTATCGGCCATTTTTGTCATCATCATCGGCGTCGGCGGCTGCGTCGCCTATTTCTGGGGCGCCAACAAGCTGGTCGACCTGATATTCCCGTCGCGCGGCGTGGCCGGGGCTGCGGCCATCGACAATCTGCGCCGGCAAGGACTGGTCCGTCCGTGGCTGTTCGTCGGCCCGGCGATGATCATCCTCACCGTCTACCTGATCTACCCGGTGGTGGCGACGCTCTGGCTGTCCTTCCTCGACCGCGGCGGCCAGCATTTTGTCGGCTTCGCCAACTATGAATGGGCGTTCGGCGACCGCGAGTTCCGCAACTCGATCCTCAACAACATCATCTGGCTGGCGGTGGTGCCCGCCGCCTGCACCTTTCTAGGGCTGATAATCGCCGTGCTCACTGACAAGATCTGGTGGGGCACGATCGCCAAGAGCTTGATTTTCCTGCCGCTGGCGATCTCCTTCGTCGGCGCCAGCGTGATCTGGAAATTCATCTACGAATATCGCGGCGAGGGCCAGACGCAGATCGGTCTGCTCAACGCGATCATCCAGTATTTCGGCGGCCAGCCGCAGGTCTGGATATCGCTGCCGTTCTGGAACAATTTCTTCCTGATGATCATCCTGATCTGGATCCAGACCGGCTTTGCCATGGTCATCCTGTCTTCGGCATTGCGCGGCATCCCCGAAGAGACGCTTGAAGCCGCGGTCATCGACGGCGCCAATCCGTTCCAGATATTCTGGAAGATCATGGTGCCGCAGATCTGGGGCACCATCGCCGTGGTCTGGACGACGATCACCATCCTAGTGCTGAAAGTGTTCGACATCGTGCTGACCATGACCAACGGCCAGTGGAACAGCCAGGTGCTGGCCAATCTGATGTTCGACTGGATGTTCCGCGGCGGCGGCGATTTCGGCCGCGGCGCCACCATCGCCATCATCATCATGATCGCGGTCATCCCGATCATGGTCTGGAACATCCGCCAGGCGAACAAAGAGACGGGAGGACATTGAGATGGCCGTCGCGACCGGGAAGTCCTTTGCCAGCCGCTTCGGCGTCCACATCGCCGTGCTCGTCTTCGTCGCCATCTGGACCGTGCCGACGCTCGGCATCCTGGTCTCGTCACTGCGCGACAAGGACCAGATCATCGCCTCGGGCTGGTGGAACTCGTTCTCCAGCTCCAGCCAGACCGAAGCCGGCCGCCTGCCGCCGGCCTCGGCGCAGGTCGAGAAGGACGGCAAGTTCGTGCTTGCCGGCAATATCTTCGGCGACGGTGCTGCGCGCAACATCAGCGCCTTCGGCGTCAAGTCGGCGGCACCGACGCAATATCCGGCCGGCACCACTGCCGATCTCGGCGACGGCGTGACCTTGCAGCTCAATGCCGACGGAACGTTCGTCATGAGTTCGCCCAAGGCTTTCGAAGGCGACCGTGGCCAGCGCGTCTATTACGCCTCGTCGGCGCCACCGAAATTCACCACCGACAATTACCAGACCGTGCTGTTTTCGGAGGGCATCGGCCGCTCGTTCATAAACTCGCTGACCGTTACCATCCCGGCGACGGTCATCCCGATCCTGATCGCCGCCTTCGCCGCTTATGCATTGGCGTGGATGCGTTTTCCCGGCCGCGCCTTGCTGATCGCCACAATCATCGGCCTGCTGGTCGTGCCGCTGCAGATGTCCTTGATCCCGCTTTTGAAGATCTACAACGGCGTCGGCATCTTCTTCGGTGTGCCGTCGAAAACCTATCTCGGCATCTGGCTGGCGCATACCGGCTTCGGCCTGCCCTTCGCCATCTATCTCCTGCGCAGCTACATTGCCGGCCTGCCGCGCGAGATCATGGAATCGGCGCGCATAGATGGCGCCAGCGATTTCGAAATCTTCGTCAAGATCGTGCTGCCGCTGTCCTTCCCGGTGCTGGCGTCCTTTGCAATCTTCCAGTTCCTGTGGGTGTGGAACGATTTGTTGGTGGCAATGGTTTTCCTCGGTACCGAAGGGGACCAGATCGTGCTGACCGCGAAGCTCAACGCGCTGCTCGGCTCGCGCGGCGGCGACTGGGAAATCCTGACGACATCGGCCTTCGTCACCATTATCGTGCCGCTGATCGTGTTCTTCTCGCTGCAGCGCTATTTCGTCCGCGGGCTGCTGGCCGGCTCGGTCAAAGGAGGTTGAGACTTATGCAAGCCGCTTTGAAGGCGACCTCGAAGCCCGATCTCGCCGTCGATCGCGACTGGTGGCGGGGCGCGGTGATCTACCAGATCTATCCGCGCTCCTATCAGGACTCCAATGGCGACGGCATCGGCGACCTCAAGGGCATCATCCGCAGGCTGCCCTACATCGCCTCGCTCGGCGTCGACGCCATCTGGATTTCGCCCTTCTTCAAGTCGCCGATGAAGGATTTCGGCTACGACGTCTCGGACTATTGCGACGTCGACCCGATGTTCGGGACGCTCGCCGATTTCGACGCGCTGGTTGCGGAAGCCCATCACCTCGGCCTCAAGGTGATGATCGACGAGGTGCTGTCGCACACCGCCGACAACCATCCATGGTTCAAGGAGAGCCGCGCCAGCCGTAGCAATCCCAAGGCCGACTGGTATGTCTGGGCCGACGCCAGGCCGGACGGCACGCCGCCCAACAACTGGCTGTCGATCTTCGGCGGCTCGGCCTGGCAGTGGGACACCAGCCGCCAGCAATATTATCTGCATAATTTCCTGTCCGAGCAGCCGGACCTCAACTTCCACAATCTGCAAGTCCAGGACGCGCTGCTCGACGTCACCCGCTTCTGGCTGGAGCGCGGCGTCGACGGCTTCCGCCTCGACACCATCAATTTCTACTTCCACAGCCACGGGCTGGAGAACAATCCGCCGCTGCCGCCCGAAGAGCGCAACGACCAGACAGCACCTGCGGTCAATCCCTACAACTACCAGGACCATATCTACGACAAGAGCCGGCCGGAAAACCTTGCCTTCCTCGAACGGTTCCGGGCGCTGCTCGACGAATATCCGGCAACCGCCGCAGTCGGCGAAGTCGGCGATTCGCAACGCGGACTGGAAGTGGTCGCCGCCTACACCGCCGGCGGCAAACGCGTCCACATGTGCTATTCCTTCGATTTCCTGGCGCCGGAAAAGATCAGCGCCGCCAAGGTGCGCCAGGTGCTGGAAGCCTTCGGCAAGGTCGCCAGCGACGGCTGGTCGTGCTGGGCCTTTTCCAACCACGACGTGATGCGTCCGGCCTCGCGCTGGGCCGCCGACGAGGCCGACCCGGCCGCCTATCTGAAGGTTATCTCGGCGCTGCTGATGTCGCTGCGCGGTTCGGTCTGCCTCTATCAGGGAGAGGAGCTTGGGCTGGGCGAAGCCGAGTTGCAGTTCGAGGATCTGCAGGACCCCTACGGCATTCGCTTCTGGCCCGAATTCAAGGGCCGCGACGGCTGCCGCACGCCGATGGTGTGGGATGCAACCGCCAGCAATGCCGGCTTTTCGACGGCCAAGCCCTGGCTGCCGGTGCCGGGCAAGCACTTGTCGCAAGCGGTCAATGTTCAGCAGGGCGACGCGGCCTCGCTGCTCGAGCACTACCGGCGCTTTCTCGGTTTCCGCCGCCAGCATCCGGCCCTGGCCAAAGGCGACATCGAGTTCATCGAAAGCGAGGGCGACACCGTCGCCTTCACTCGCCGTGAGGGCAATGAGCAGATCGTCTGCGTCTTCAATCTGGCCAGCAAGCCGGCCGAGGTCGATCTCGGTGGTCAGGCGCTGCTGCCATTGGCCGGGCACGGTTTTTCGGGACAATCCGGCACAGGTTCCATCCGCCTCGGCGGCTACGGCGCCTGGTTCGGGCGCATCGACTGAGTTTTTGACGAAACTGGATTTTTTGAGGAAATCCAGGTTCTCTAGGGAAATCACTGGGAGGAAATTATGGCCGATGTCACGCTGAGACAGGTGAAGAAATCATACGGCAATCTGCACATTCTCCACGGCATCGACCTCGACATAAAGTCGGGCGAGTTCATCGTCTTCGTCGGCCCGTCGGGTTGCGGCAAGTCGACCTTGCTGCGGTCCATCGCCGGGCTTGAGGAGATCACCTCCGGCGAGCTGAAGATCGCCGGCGAGGTGGTGAACGACGTGCCGCCTTCCAAGCGCGGCATTGCCATGGTGTTCCAGTCCTATGCGCTCTATCCGCACATGACCGTCTACGACAACATGGCCTTCTCGATGAAGATCGGCAAGGAAAGCAAGGCCGAGATCGACAAGCGGGTGCGGCAGGCCGCCGAAATCCTGCAGCTGACCAAATATCTCGACCGCCTGCCCAAGGCGATGTCGGGCGGCCAGCGCCAGCGTGTCGCCATCGGTCGCGCCATCGTGCGCAATCCGAAAGTGTTCCTGTTCGACGAGCCGCTGTCGAATCTCGACGCGGCGCTGCGCGTCGCGACCCGCATCGAGATCGCCAAGCTCAAGGAATCGATGCCTGCCACGACCATGATCTACGTCACCCACGATCAGGTCGAAGCGATGACGCTCGCCGACCGCATCGTCGTGCTGAAGGATGGCCATATCGAGCAGGTCGGCACGCCGATGGACCTCTACAAGAAGCCCGGCAATCTGTTCGTTGCCCAGTTCATCGGCTCGCCGGCCATGAACATCCTGCCGGCGACAATCGACAGGACGGGCAACCCGACAATCGTCAGCCATGTCGGCGGCCGCAAGGCAACGGTGCCGATCGCAACGCCGGCGTCAGCAAAGGGTGCGGCAGTCAGCTTCGGCGTGCGGCCGGAGGATCTGTCGGCCGCCACCGGCGCGGAATATCTTTTCGAGGGCGTGGTGGACTATGTCGAGCAACTCGGCGAGGTGCAGCTTGTCTATGTCGATATCGGCCGCGCTGACCTGCCGTTGGTGACCAAGCTGCCCGGCAATGTCGAGGTCAAGCGCGGGGCAAAGCTGCGACTGACCGCGGATGCCGGGGACCTGCACATCTTCGACGCCGATGGGCACTCCTTCTCGCTCAAGCCGGTGGAAGTGAAGGCGGCTTGAGATAGCTGCGTCGTACAGGCATGAAAAAAGAGCGGCGGGCCCGGCCCGCCGCTCTTTTTTTAAGCTTCGGCTGTTAGTTGTTGCCGAACCGATCCCTGTCGCTGCTCTGAGGAACGAACTTCTGTTGGTCGTTCGACGAGTTCAGCAGCTTGTAGACCGCCGAGTTGGTGCCGGTCGACGAAGTGCGGGTGGTGTCGACGGCAGCGGCCGGCTGGTTGGCGCCATTGGAGCCATAATTGTCGCTGCCGGCAAAGGCAGCGCTCGAAACAGCCAGAACGGCTGCGGTGGCAAGAACGATCTTCTTCATTTTAGTCTCCTGAATTTTTCTGATGCCGCCAGCTGCAGCGGATAAGCCCGCCACGTGCTGGAAACCGGCTTTTAGCGGCCGAAAAGGTTACGGTCGGCACCGTGGGCAGGCGCCTGCTCGGCTGGAGCCGACTTCTCAACCGAAGCCGTATGGCCACTATCGGTCGACGTAATCGCAGGCTGGTTGGCGCCGTTCGAACCGTAGTTGTCGCTGCCGGCGAAAGCGCTGCCGGAGATGGCCAAAACGGCGGCGGCAGCAAGGATGATCTTTTTCATTTCAAATACTCCTGAATTTTTTGGGATCCCGAGAGCGACGGGTTAGCCGCCCTTCTTTGGTCGGGATCAGCGATTGCCGTAGAGGTCGCGGTCGGCGCCCTGAACGACAGGCTGCTTGTCAGCGTGCGCCGGCTTCTGAATGGAAGCCGTATACGAGCTGTCGACCGAGACGGCTGGCTGGTTCGCACCATTGGAACCGTAATTGTCGCTACCGGCGAAGGCGCTGCCGGTGATCGCCAAAACGGCTGCGGCAGTGAGGATGATCTTTTTCATTTTTAGGACTCCAGTTTGTCTGTCCGTCTAGCGGCGTGTCTTGGGAGGAATTCGCGTCGATCGGACAGCCCCGATGTGGGAAAGCCATAGGCTGGTTTCCAATCACGAAGTTGTTCCGTGTGGACCACGGTCCTGCACCTTGAAATTGTGCCAGGAAGTTCCTCTATGGTCATTTATCGCATTGTTTTCAGTCGCTTATGCCGAACCGAGTGGTTCGCTCCGACGTCGGTTTCCGGGCCGTCGTCCACACCGTCCTGCACGCATTGTCAACAGAAACGAACCGTTCGGTTCGATTAGAGATTGCTAATAGTAACTTTTCGATACCGTTGAGCCATTTTTGCCCGCGATCGAACTGGATCGGCAGCGATTCGAAACGGCGATGATGGCGTCGCAAGAAACGTCTCAGCTCTTTGACCGGGGGCGGGGGGCGTAAGCCGCGCGTGTCGCGCCGCATGGATATGATGTCGCTTTCATGCCGACGTCGCGATCGCTGCCGTGATTAGATGATCGCATCTCAGGTGCCGCTTCGTGACGACGCAGCGGAGAATTGGGAAGCCGGTCAGAATCCGGCGCTGCCCCCGCAACGGTGGTGGAGTTCAAGTCGCAACGGGAGACCACTGGGCAAGAGCCTGGGAAGGTGTCGCGATGGTCCGCAAGGACAACTCCAGAGCCCGGAAACCAGCCCGAGATGCCTAGACTCGACTGATCGCGGTGGGCGGTCAAGAGGTGGATAGTGCATGTCCGGCGCCGCGCCGGCCTGCGTCCGATCCTTCCTCCATCACCACCAAGTTCAGTCCTTAAACCACGAGGACAGAACTATGGATACGCGCAACGACATGCTGAGGCTCCTGAACGGCCGCAAGCAAGGCTTTTCGCTGGAACAGCCCTTCTACACCGACCCGGACTATTTCAAGCTCGACATGGAGCTTATCTGGTATCGCGACTGGCTGTTCATCGGCCATGATTGCGAACTGCCGAAGCCCGGCAGCTATATCACCGTGCAGATCGGCGATTATCCGGTGGTGCTGGTCCGCGACCAGAAGGGCAACATCAACGCCTTTCACAATTCCTGCCGCCATCGCGGCAGCCGTGTCTGCAACACTGAGAAGGGCATGGCGGCAAAGCTTGTCTGCCCTTATCACCAGTGGACCTACGAGCTTGACGGCCGGCTGCTGTTTGCCCGCCAGATGGCCGACGGTTTCGACAAGAGCCAGTTCGGCCTGAAGCCCGTCGCCTGCGAGAGCGTCGGCGGCTACATCTTCATCTGCCTGGCGAAAGAACCTGCCGACTTTGCGCCGATGCGCGCCATGATAGAGCCCTACCTCAAGCCGCACCGGCTGAATGAAGCCAAGGTCGCCTTCGAGAGCACCATCATCGAGAAGGGCAACTGGAAGCTGGTCTGGGAAAACAACCGCGAATGCTATCACTGCGCCGGCAATCATCCGGAGCTGTGCAAGACATTCCCCGAAGCGCCGACGGTGACCGGCGTGCAGGGCGCCGACAGCGATCCGGAGATGCTGGCGCACTGGGCGAAATGCGAGGCGGCGGGCCTGCCGAGCAAGTTCCGCATCGATCCGGCCGGGCAATACCGCGCCACCCGCGCGCCGCTGCTGCGCGATGCCGTCAGCTACACGATGTCGGGAAAGCGCGCGGTGACGAAGAACCTGTCCGACACTGTTGCCGCCGACCGCATCGGCACCTTGATGCACTACCACTATCCGACGACCTGGAACCACATCCTGATCGACCATGCGGTCACCTTCCGGGTGCTGCCGATCAGCGCCACGCAAACCGCGGTGACGACCAAGTGGCTGGTGCACAAGGATGCGGTCGAGGGCGTCGACTACAACCTTGAAGAACTGACCCATGTCTGGACCGAGACCAACGACCAGGACCGCCGCATCGTCGAGGAGAACGCCTTCGGCATCCTGTCCCCGGCCTATGAGCCCGGCCCCTATTCGGAGCTGCATGAGGGCGGCGTGATCCAGTTCGTCGAATGGTACGCGGCCTTCATCGGCCCGCGCCTTGCCGAAGGCGGCCGGCCGGCGCTGCGCAGCGTCGCGTGAGCTGGAGCAGGCGAAGAGGGACCAGAGGATGAATGCGATGACGGATCTTGGGCTCTATCGCCATCTCGACCAGATGGCGCCGTGGAACGATAGGCTGCAGGTGCTGGAAGTGATCGGCGTCAGCGACGAGGCGCCTGACGTCAAGACCTTCACCTTCCGCTCCGACAACCAGACCTGGTTCCGCTACAAGCCGGGCCAGTTCCTGACGCTGGAACTGCCGACACCGGACGGGCCGCTGATGCGCACCTACACGCTGTCGTCGTCGCCGTCGCGGCCGTTTTCGATCGCGGTGACGGTCAAGGCGCAGGCCGGCAGCATCGGCACGCGCTGGATGTTCGACCATCTGATGCCCGGCTCGCACGTCAAGGCCTATGGACCGGCGGGCGACTTCTCGTTGCACAGCCACCCGGCGGCCAAATACCTGTTCATTTCGGCTGGCTCCGGCGTGACGCCGATGATGTCGATGCTGCGCTGGCTGAACGACTGCGCGCCATGGACCGATGTCGGTTTCGTCAACTGCGCGCGGCGTGCCGAAGAGATCATCTTCCGCAAGGAACTCGAACTGCTCGGCGGCCATATGCCCGGCCTGTCGCTCGGCTTCATGATCGAGGAACGTTCCAGCCGCGAGGGCTGGTACGGTCATATGGGGCGCATCGACGCGATCCGGCTGCCCTTGCTGGCTCCGGATTTCCGCGAGCGCGAAATCTTCTGCTGCGGCCCCGATCCGTTCATGCGCGCCGTGCGCGGCATGCTGGAGGCCGCCGGCTTCGATATGACGAAATACCATCAGGAGAGCTTTGCCGCGCCCGTGGTGGAGGAAATCCCGGCGCCGTTTGCTTCACCCGCTGAAGACGGTGCTGTTGCACCTGTCGAGGCTGTGACGCCGATCCGCTTCTCGCTTTCGGAGGTCGACGCCGGCTGCGTTGCCGGCCAGACCGTGCTGCAGACGGCGCGCAGCTCGGGCGTGCGGATACCCGCCGCCTGCGAGTTCGGCCTGTGCGGCACCTGCAAGGTGAAGAAGGTCTCCGGCGAAGTCGAGATGAGCCACAATGGCGGCATCCTCGACCACGAGATCGACGACGGTTTTATCCTTGCCTGCTGCTCGAAACCGTTGTCGGCGCTCGAAATCGAGGCTTGAGCCGGTCGACTTCGCCGCAATGGTCGCCGACGCAAGCGTTGTGTTCGCGGGTCTTTGTCTTGCCAAGCATAGGCCGAGTGATTTAGACGCACTTAGGAAGGGCTGGGCAGACCGTGAAACCGGCGCATCCCTTCATGGGCGCATGGAACGGGGGACAGAGCGATGCAACAGCGGGTCTACGCGGTCGCAAGCAAGGACATCGTTTTCGAATCATTCGATGGCGAAGCCGTCGTTCTCGATCTTTCGAACGGTAAGTATTTCGGCTTTTCCGATTCCGGCAGCCGGGTCTGGCAGGCTTTGTCGTCCGGCGTCGCCACTGAAGCGCTGGTCGGAGCTGCCGCGGGCGCCGCAAAAATAAGCCTAGCCGACCTCGAAAGCTTCGTTGCCCGACTGCTCGATTTCGGGTTGCTTGCGCCAGCCGAAACACCGGCACAACCGCTTTCGGGCGAGCTGTCGGCTGCGCTTGCTGCCAGCAATGAGCCGCTCAAGGTCGATGTCCATGACGACCTTGCCGATCTCATCATTGTCGACCCGATCCATGAGGTCGAGGAACCTCTCGGCTGGCCGGCGGTGAAACAGGCATAATCGTTTCCCTAAAGCGCGTCGCGTTTGACGGACTCAGGCGACGCGGTTTAGATCTTTGATTTTATGCATGTCGTCGTCTCAAAACCGGGGCCACCCCGAGCGACATGCATCAGGCGACCCGGCGCAATTCTGGACGCTGAACAACAACACATGCCTTTGATCACGCTGCAAACCCTGCCGGATTATGCCCGCCATGTGCTGGCGGCCGCGGAAAGCGCCGCCGCCTTCTATCCCGTTACCGCCGGGGTGCGGTTGCCGGGACTGGACCTGAGTGTCCACCTCGACCATGGCACGCTGGCGGAAGCCATGAGCCATGCCTTCATACCGGCCCCGGAAAATCCGTCTGCATCTGACGGCTGCCGCATTTTCGTCGCCCACCCGGCCATCGATGGCGTCCCCGCCCCGGCCACCTGGGGCCGAGGCGATTACAACCATCATGCCTTTGCCAACCGGCTGGAAGAGGCCGGATTGCGCGGCAGCTACTATCATGACCTCGACTTCTGGCAGTTCCATGATCCGCAACGCCATGTCGGGGCGCAGCTGATGATGTCGGCCAAGGCCTTTCCGCCATGGGAACAAGGGGCGCCGCTGCGCGCCTACCTGCATTGGGAATATGCGGCGCGCGGCATGCGGCTTACCCATGCCGGCACGCTGGGCATCGATGGCAAGGGCGTGCTGCTGGCGGGCTCTGGCGGAGCCGGCAAATCGGGAACGGTCGTCGCCGGCCTGCTCAATGGGCTCGATAGCGTCGGCGACGACTATGTGCTGATCGACCGGACCGAGGGGGTGACGGCCTATCCGCTGTTTGCCACGCTCAAGCAGGATCCGGAGGGCTTCAGGCGGCTGAAGCTGGAGGAGCGGCTAGAGTCGTACCAACCGCTGAACTGGCAAGGCAAGCATGCCTTTCACATCGACGAGATCGCGCCTCGACCAACTCCTGCAAGTCTGGACATTATTGCTTTGATAGTGCCCCATATCAGGGGAGGTGCGAGAAGCTCGGTCATGCCCATATCGCGCAAGGATGCCATGATTGCCCTGGCGCCGTCCGGCCTCGTGGAGCTGCCGGGCGAACGGGAAGCGGGCTTTCGCTTTTTCAGCGAGCTTACCCGCGACCTGCCATGCTACCGGCTGTCGCTGGGGACCGAGCCGCAGGAGATCGCCGGCACGATTGCGGATTTCGTCCTTCGGGGCGCCGCATGAAGTTGAGCGTCATTGTGCCGGTCTACAATCGGGAGATCTATGTCGTTTCGACGTTGCGGTCCCTGCTCAGGCAACGCGACGATGCCGATCTCGATATCATCGTTGTCGACGATGGCTCGACGGATAGCTCCGTTGAAGCAGTCCGCGCCATCATGCGGGAAGCGTCGTGCATCCGCCTGTTCCAGCAGGCCAACCAGGGCGTGGCCAACGCGCGCAACACAGGGCTCAAGCAGTTGCTGCCGCACACCGAACTGGTGTCGTTCCTGGATTCGGACGACGTCTCGCCGGCTGGACGATTCAAGGCTGACCTACCCCTGTTCGCGGCCGACCCTGCGCTCGAGCTGACCTACTCGCTGATGACGCGCGTCGATCTCATGGACGACGAAACCCTCCAGCCGGCACCGGGCGGCGCAGGTCCCACCGTGCGCGGCGTCAGCCTTAGCGCCGGGATATTCCGCAGGGCACTCATCGACCGTACCGGTGCTTTCGACGAGGAGTTCCGGCAGGGCGAAGACGCCGACTATCTGCTGCGCATTTTCGAAACCAGCCCGAAGCACATTTTTCCCGCCACCGTCGCGGTATACTACCGGCGCCACCCCGGCAATTTGACCAAGCAAAGGGATGTGGCGGTGCGCGAATATCTGCGTGTAATTCAGAAATCCTTGCGGCGGCGCAAGGCCGATCCGTCGCGGCGCCCGGTCGAGGGGCTTTTCGAGATCAAGCGCCCGGCAGAGTGGTGAAAGAATGAACAGATCACAGCCTGGAATGCGTGCGTGAAGCTGAGCGTGATCATGCCGGTCTACAACCGCGAACGCCATGTCGGCTCGGCGCTGCGCTCGCTGCTGAGGCAGCGCGACGCCGCCGATCTCGACATCATCGTTATCGATGACGGTTCGACCGACAGTTCGGCGGCAGTCGTGCGCTCGCTGATCGCGGAGGCGCCGTGCATTCGCCTTTTCCAGCAGCAGAATGCCGGGGTGACGCGGGCACGCAACGCGGGCCTGCGGCAATTGCTGCCGCAGACCGGGCTGGTATCGTTTCTCGATTCGGACGACATTTCCCCGCCGGGCCGCTTCAAGGCGGATCTGGCCTGTTTCGACGCAGACCCCACCCTCGAGCTGACCTATTCGCGCATGACGCTGGTCGACGACATAGATGACGATACGCTGGAGCCGACAGCCGACAGCCACTCGGTGACGGTTCGCGGCATTCACCTGTCTCCCGCTATCTTCGTCCGGCGGTTGGTCGAACGCATCGGCAGCTTCGACGAGGATTTCCACCAGGCCGAGGACACCGACTATCTGCTGCGCACTTTCGAAAGCGGGCCGAAATTCACGATGCCCGAAACTGTTGCGCTCTATTACCGGCGCCATCCCGGCAACATGACCAGGCAGGCCGATGTTCCTTTTCGCGAATTCATGCGCGCCGTCTACAAGTCGATGAAACGGCGCGAGGCCGACCGCTCCTTGCACCCTGTCGACGGCATCTTCGATTTCAAGGAACTTGCGAATTGGCGTTTCCTGTGATGGCCAGCTACGGCGTCGTCATTCCGGCCTTCAACGCGACCGCCACCATCGCCGAGACGCTGCGATCGGTCGCGGCCCAGACGGTCCAGCCCGACGCCATAATCGTCGTCGATGACGGCTCGACCGACGATACGGTCGCGGTGGTCAATGCGCTGGGCATGCCGGTGCAGGTGTTGCGCCAGGACAATGCCGGACCAGGCAGCGCCACCACCAGGGGCATCGCCGCGCTGGCGACGCCCTTCGTCGCCACGCTCGATGCGGACGATCTGTGGCTGCCGACCAAGATCGAAAGGCAGCTGGAGCATTTCGAGCGGTTTCCCGCGACGGCAGGAGTCTTTGCCCACTGGCGGACGTTTCGCGATGACAAGCCCGATGTGCAACAGGACGTGGCCGTGGCGGGCTGGTCGCGCACGACGATGATGATCCGCCGGGAGGTAGCCGAGGCCGTCGGTCCGATCATCGACCCGCAAGGCGGTCGCGGCGACATGGTCGACTGGATCGCCCGTGTCCGCGAGGCGGGCTTTGCGCTTGCCATGCTCGACGATGTCCTGACCTTGCGCCGCATCCGGCCCGACAGCATGTCCTATGGACGCGACCCCGTGCGCGACCGCGGTTATGTCGAAGTCGTAAGGCTGGCCATGCAAAGGCGAGCAGCGAAAAAGGCGAGCGCCGACTGATGGCCAATGCCATGCGCCGTATCGGCCGTCGGTTTCCGGACTATGGTTGGTCATGGCCAACTGGCGGACTCGACCAGCTGCTGAAGGCCGCATTGCTCCCCGATGAAGAGGCGGCCGGGGGCTATGCGGCGCGCTGGCTCGACGAGAACGACATCGACCATGTTGCCTTCCGCGAGCATCGGCTGCTGGCCGCGATCTCCGACAGGTTTGGCCGCAAGCTCGCTGGGCATCCGGCCTATCCACGTCTTGTCGGCCTGCAAAAGATGCTGTGGACCAAATCGCGGCTGGCTGCGCGCGAGGCCGAGCCGGCGCTACAGGCCATGATCGACGCCGGCTGCGCGGTGATGCTTATCAAAGGCGCCAGCCGCATCGCCGTCAACGCGTCGGCGCAGCGCGGCCGGGTGGCGCATGACATCGACATGCTGGTGCGCCCGCAGGCCATGATTGCCGCCTTCGATGTGCTTAGCGAACGCGACTGGCAGATCGCCACCGGCGTCAGTCCGCAATATCTGCGCACCAGGCTGGCGTCCTTGCGTTCGATGAATTTTTTCAAGGGCAGTTTCGGCGACATCGACCTGCACCAGCTCGCTTATGACGGGTCGCAGCAAAGCGCGGAAGATGATCTGGCGATCTGGCAGCGGGCGCTGTCAGCCGATTTCAATGGCGTCCGCGTGCTTGTTCCCTCTCCGGCCGACCGCATGGCGCTCGCCATCGCACATGGCGGCCTCGATGCCCACACCCACAGCGACTGGCTGGTCGACTGTGCGGTCGCCATCGAGAGTGGCGCAGTCGACTGGGGCGTGTTCGCCGACGTCGTCGCCAAGCGGGGCCTCGCCGTCGCCGCGGCGGTGGCGCTCTCCTATCTCTGCCTGGAGATCGGCATTGCGGTGCCGGAGGCCGAACTTGCAAAGACGATTGAGTTGGCCGACCGCGCCGGCCTGTCGCGCTGGTCCTCGGTGCTGCAGGCCAAGCCGCGCACCGATTTCGGCGGCCTCGTTTGGCTGTCGCGCGGCTTTGCCAAGCAGTTGCGCCTCAAACGCAAAAAGGGCCGCCTGCAGCAGCCGACGCCCGCCGTCTGGCGCGGCAGGCCGACATTGCGCAAGGCAAGAGCGACGTCGGCGCCGTTTGCACTTTCCCAGCCCCTGCCGCGTCCGGACAGGACTGGAGCGATGGTGCTGGACGTCACCGTCAGGATCGTCGTTCCACCAATCCGGCGCCGCATTGAGATGGAAATCAATGCCGGCGGCGGCCATGTCGCCCGCCTGCGTTCCATGGTGACCAGCCGCGCCGGCGGCGGACGTGTGCTGCGCTTTCGCGGCAAGGTAACGGTGGACGACACCGGCCGGCCTCTGGTGATCGAGGCACGGCCATCGCGCCAGTTCCGCAACTGGGACAATGAGGCCGAAGTCGCCGCCTATGGCGCGCTGCCGTTCCAATTGCTGTCGGCAAGGTTTTCACCCACCTGAGAGCGGGTGGCTGTTTCCATGAAACGGTGAACCACTGTGGCCCTCTCAGACGCCATAGCGCTCGGTGCGGATGATTTCCGCTGATATGCCGGCGTCGATCAGCGCCTGGGCAGCCGCCGAGACGAAGGCGTTCGACCCGCAGACGAAGGCGAGCGCCGGCGGCCGCGGCAGCCGCGTGAGCGCCTGCATGACCATTGCCGTGTCGATGCGCCTCGAATAGTCGGACGGGCGCCGTACGGCCTCGCGCGTCAGCGTCAGCACCAGCTCGAACCCGTCGCGGCGGTCACCGAGACCGATCAGCTCGTCGCGGAAGATCACCTCGTCCCAGACCCGCACCGAAAACATCAGCGCCACCGGCACCGCCGATTTGCGCCAGGTTCGATGCCGCACCATCGCCATCAGCGGCACCACGCCGGAGCCGCCGCCGACCAGAAGCAGCGGCCCGCCATCCCCATCGGACCAGACGAAATGGCCGCCGAGCGGCCCGCGCAGTTCGATCTCGTCACCGACCGCGGCGATGTCGTGGAAGAAGGGCGAGACTTCACCGTCGTCGAGCTTCTCGATCGCCAGCTCGATCGTGGCGCCGCTCTCCGGCGCCGAGGCGATGGAATAGGAGCGGCGCGCCTGGTAGCCGTCAGGCGCCGTCAGCCTGACGTCGACATGCTGTCCGGCGCGATAGGCGAATGGCCGTGACAGCGCGAAAAAGAAACTGGTGACGCGTGGCGTCCGCTTTTCGATCCGGGTGATTTTCGCCGTCTGCCAGGGAGATTGCGGCGCTTCGCTCATGGATCGCCGCTATAGCGCTGCTCGCGCCACGGGTCGCCATAGATGTGATAGCCGCGCAATTCCCAGAAGCCCGGCTCGTCGCGCTCGGTGAACTGCAGCCCGTTCAGCCATTTAGCCGATTTCCAGAAATAGAGATGCGGCACCAGGAGCCGCGCCGGGCCGCCATGGTCGGCAGTGATTGGCTTGCCTTCATAAAGCAGCGCCACCATCGCCTTCCCCGCGGTGAGATCCTTGGCCGGCACGTTGGTGGTATAGCCGTCATAGCCATGCGCCAGCAGGAAGCCGGTCGGCGCTTCGATGCCTGCATCGGCAAGGATGTCGTCGACCAGCACGCCTTGCCAGGCGGTATCGAACTTGGTCCAGGCGGTAACGCAATGGATGTCGCGCGTCATCTTGGTCAAGGGCAGCGCGTTGAACTCGGCCCAGTTCCATTTCTTGATCCGGCGCGGCCCGTGCTTGAGCGTGAACGACCAGTCCTCGGTGCGCACGCGCGGCGTCGGCCCCGCCGACAGCACCGGAAAGCCCTGTTCGAGATACTGACCGGGCGGAATGCGCGCATCGGTCTCCGTCGGAGGCTTTCGACCGGAGGAAAAACCGCGAGTGACCATCGGACTGTCCGTTTTTAGCAGGCCATTGCCGGCCTGCCGTAATGTTCTCGAAGATGTCGCGGCGGGCAACAGGAATTTTGGCGGGGCCGTGCGGCAGGCCTGCCGATCGTTCAGCGAGCCCGCCGCATCATGACTCAACCGGCGGCGAAGGGTACGGCGACGAAGATTTGCGCGTCGCCCCGGTCGACCAAAAGCAGCACCGACTTCCGGCCCGATCTGCCGGCCTCGGCGATCGCCTGGTTGGCTTGCCGCGCATCCCGCACGGGCGACCGGTCGACGGCGACGATGACGTCGCCCGGCTGCAGGCCGGCATTGGCAGCTGCCTTGTCCGGATTGACGCGCTCGACCACGGCGCCACGCTGGTTCCAATCCCAATGTCGTCAGAGGCCTCCGGTGCGCCTGAGATAGGCTGTGGCGATCTCGCGCATCCGGTTGCCGTCGAAGCTCGGCCCATGGCCGCCATGGCCGAGGCGAACAGGCAGGTCAAGGAGCCGCTGCATGGTACGGCGATAATCAGGCCGGGAGGAATCCGGCAGGTCGTCGATCAGCGTGGAATCGTAGATGGCGTCGCCGGCAAAGAACAGGCCGTCTGCCTCGTCGAACAAAGCGATCGAATCCGGCGAATGTCCGGGCAGATGCAGGACGCGGAACTGCCGGTCGCCGAGGTCGACGATGTCGCCCTCGTCCAGCGTGCGCGTCAGCGGCGCCGGCGGAATCTTGTAGTCGGCCGCCGTCCAGCCCGGCGCCGGCAATTTCGAAACGGCGCCGTCGAGATTACAAAACATGTAGGCGTAGGTCACCTGATCGTTCATGGTCTCGAAATGCTCGGCACTGTGCCGCGGCCCGGCGCGCAGCGGAAACTCGTGCAGCGAGCCGACATGGTCGAGATGGATGTGGGTGGCGACAACGATGAGCGGCTTGCCCTCGGGCGTGTCGATCTCAGGCGCCAGCGGGCAGATGCCCATGCCGGTGTCGACCAGCAGGTCGGCGTCGCGTCCCCTGAAATGCCAGATGTTGGCGCGCACGAAATCATGCACGAACGGCTCGGTCAGCATCGTCGTGCGGTCGTCGATGATCGTCTTGCCGAACCAGTCGCCGACAACGCGCTCGCCACCAAAACGGGTGCCGCCAAAACGGCCGCCCATCAGACGAAGGGCTTTCCCACCTTGTATTTTTCCGGCACCAGCCGCTTCAGGTAAGCCATGCCCGCTTCCGACAGCTGGTTGACATCGGGCTTCATGAAATCGTCAGGCATATGGCGCGTCTTGCCGGCGACGTTCTTCAGCGGCACCTTCTTCAGCACGGTTTTCGTGCCGTCATATTGCAGCGCCACCGAGCCACCGCCTTCGCCGGCAACGGCAACCGCGAAGGCGCCGGCGTCGAAAGCCTCCCGCGCGTCGACGGCGCTGATCGCGCCGACATAGCCGCGCGGCATGTAGCCAAGCGCATCGACGCGGGCGCGCTTGCCCGGCAGGCCTTCGGCGAGCGCACGTTCCAGAGCTGACGGCAGGTCGCTGCCCGACAGTTTGACGTTGCCATGCGCGTCGCGCTCGAGCTTGTCCGGCGGCACCAGGCTTTCGACCAGCGCCTTGCCGTCGGCGGTGCTGACACCTTCGGAGACGGCGACGATGCAGCGCTTGTGGCGGTCGAGCGTGGAGCGCACGTCGTCGATGAAACCGGCGGCGGAGAATGGCCGTTCCGGCACGTAGACCAGATGCGGGCCGCTGTCGGGATCGAGCTGCCAGGCTGCAGCCGC
This sequence comes from Mesorhizobium sp. M0772, assembly GCF_040320135.1. NCBI lineage: Bacteria > Pseudomonadati > Pseudomonadota > Alphaproteobacteria > Hyphomicrobiales > Phyllobacteriaceae > Mesorhizobium > Mesorhizobium sp. M0772. The sequence goes on from NZ_JAMYPB010000005.1 coordinate 147,564, forward strand.
CGCGGTGAGGAAGCCGGCATGCCGGCCCATGACGATGCCGACATAGATGCCGGGCAATGCGCGGAAATCGAGATCGACGGACAGGAAGGCGCCGGCGACGAATTCGGCCGCCGAGATGAAGCCCGGCGTGTGGTCGTTTTCCTCGAGGTCGTTGTCGATGGTTTTTGGCGCATGGACGAAAGCGATGCTGCCGCCGGCGGCGTCGGTCAGAATCTGCTGCGTGCCCGACGTGTCGTTGCCACCGATGTAGATGAAAGCGTCGGCGCCGGCCTTCTTCAACCCGTTGAGGATGACTTCGCAATAGGCAGCGTCGGGCTTGTCGCGTGTCGAGCCGAGCGCGGCACTCGGCGTGCCGGCGATCAGCCGCAGCCGGTCCTCTGGGATGGCGGAGAGGTCGACATAGTTGCCGTCACGAATGCCGCGCACGCCGTGGAGCGAGCCCAGCACCTTGGCGCCGGGATGGCGCTTGCGGACTTCCAGCGTGGCCCCGACAACCGTCTGGTTGATGACGGCGGTCGGGCCGCCGCCCTGTGCGATGACAAACGTTCCAGCCATGCTCGATCTCTCCCGGCGCTGTGGTTTTCAAGGCACCTTGGCCTAGCTTGCCGCATCGCGCAACGGGAGTTTCCAGCGGCGCCAAACCGCCGCACAGGATCAGACGACCACGACCGGGTTCTTCTTGGAAACGCGGCTGTAGAGGTCGATGATATCCTGGTTGATCAGGCGCACGCAGCCCGACGACATCGCCTGGCCAATGCTCGCCCATTCCGGCGAACCGTGTATGCGGTAGCCGGTGTCCTTGCCGTCCTGGTAGATGTAGAGGGCGCGTGCGCCGAGCGGGTTGGTGAGGCCACCGGGCTGGCCGTTTTGCCATTTCACCAGTTCCGGCTTGCGCTGGATCATCTCCGGCGGCGGCGTCCAGGTCGGCCATTCCTTGCCGTACTGGATGTTGGCGCGGCCGGACCAGCGGAAGCCGTCCTTGCCGATGCCGACGCCGTAGCGGATGGCGTCGCCGCCCTCCTGCACCAGATAGAGCTTTCGCTCCTGCAGATGGACGACAATCGTGCCGGGCGCCTCGCCGGTCTCGTTGACGACGATCTGGCGGCGGAACTCCGGCTTGACCTTCTGATAGGGCACCGCCGGCACTTCGAAGCCGCCATCGTTTAGCGAAGCGTACATGACATCGGGGCCGGTGACGTTCTTGTCGACGCTGATCGCCGGACGGATCGGCCGCACCGAGCCGGTGACCGTGTCATCCAGCTGGAATTGCGGCAGCTCGAGCGTCGAAGTGCTGCAGCCGGCCATGCCGAGCAGCGTCATGGCGCCGGCCCCTGACAGGACGAAGCGGCGGGAATAGAGATGTTCGGTCTCGTTTGCGTCGCCATTTGCTGGCGGCGTCACATTCTGCGGCAACTCACGCATGCACCCAAACCCTACGCTGTCGGCGGGAAACACGGTCCGGCCGGATAGCAGGCAGTTTCGCCAAACATGGTTGAAAAAGGGTGAAGGCCCAACGACCGGCATTAAACTTGTGCCGCCAATAGCCGCAGCGGTCGGGCGAAATGGTCCGCCGTGTATTTTTGGGAGAGGGCTCTTTACATTCCTCCGCACACGAGGATTTATCCTTTTCTTTGCGCTCAAGGAGACAAAGATGTCGTTCGAAAACTGGGCCGCCTTCGCCGCCGCCTCCACCGTTCTGCTCATCATTCCCGGCCCGACCATTCTTCTGGTCGTGTCCTATGCGCTGGGCCAGGGCTGGCGCACCGCCTTGCCGATGTCCGTCGGCGTGGCGCTGGGCGACTTCACCGCCATGACCCTGTCGATGCTGGGCATCGGCGCGCTGCTGGCCGCGTCGGCGACCGTGTTCACCATTCTGAAGCTGATCGGCGCCTGCTATCTGATCTATCTCGGGGTAAAACTATTTCGCGCCGGCGGCGCGCTCAAAGCCGAACCACGCACAGATGCCGTCTCGGCCGCCAAGATGATGGCGCACGCCTGGCTGGTCACCGCACTCAACCCGAAGAGCATCACCTTCTTCGTCGCCTTCCTGCCGCAGTTCCTCAACCGGGAAGCCGATTTCTGGGCACAGATGCTGATCTTCGAAGCGACCTTCCTGGCGCTCGCCTTCGCCAATGCCTTCGGCTACGCGCTGATTGCGGCGCGCGCCCGCAACGTCGTACGCAACCCCAAGGCGATCCGCATCTTCAACCGCACCGGCGGCACGCTGCTGGTCGGCGCCGGGATCGCCACGGTGGCGATGCGCTCGGGCAATTAGGAACTGCGGAGCATCAGGGCCGATATGGCAGTAAGAGATCCATTCGGCCTAATGTTTTCGGGCGCGACCGAGGCCGGGTTTTCACCCTACAGCCAGGCCGTTCATGAATTGCAATGCTTCGTCGGCGACCCGGTCGGCTCCGTTGACCGCGCCATATCGGCGGATCCCGGTTTCGTCATGGCGCATGTCTTCAAGGGGTATCTGTTCGGCCTCGCCACCGAACGCGAGGCAATGGCGGTCACCCAGGCATGCCATGCTGCGGCACTGCCGCTTGCCGCGACGCCGCGCGAACAGGCGCATGTGGCGGCCCTTGGCCACCTTGCCGAGGGACGCTGGCATGACGCCGCGCGCCTGCTCGAAGATATCGCCATCGACAACCCGCTCGACGTGGTGGCGTTGCAGGTCGGCCACCAGATCGACTTCTTCACCGGCAATGCCCGCATGCTGCGCGACCGTATCGGCCGCGCGCTACCGTCCTGGCAGAGCGGCATGCCAGGTTATCACGCCATTCTCGGTATGCAGGCCTTCGGTCTCGAGGAGATGGGCGACTATATCAGAGCCGAAAGTTTTGGCCGACAGGCGATCGAGATCGAGCCGCGAGACGGCTGGGCGCAGCACGCGGTCGCCCATGTCATGGAGATGCAGAGCCGGCAACGGGACGGCATCGCCTGGATGCGCGCCAATCCCGAGGCGTGGACCAAAGAGAGCTTCCTGCAGGTGCATAATTGGTGGCATCTGGCGCTGTTCCACTACGATCTCGGCGAGACCGACGAGGTGCTCAAACTCTATGACGGGCCGATCTATGGCGAGCGTTCGACGCTGGCGCTGAACATGGTCGATGCATCCGCGATCCTGTGGCGGCTTTATCTCGGCGGTGTCGATGTCGGCGACCGCTGGGCAGCGCTCGCTGCCAACTGGGCGCCGAAGGCTGGAGCCGGCAATTACGCCTTCAACGATGCGCATGCGATGATGGCATTCGTCGGCGCCGGTCTCGAAGCGCCGGTCAAGATCTTGCTCGAAGCCCAGCACGAGGCGATGCGCGGCAGCGACGACAACGCCGCCTTCACCCGGGATGTCGGCCAGCCACTGACGGAAGGCATCAAGGCATTCGGCGAGGGCAATTACAGCGAAGCGGTGCGCCTGATCCGACCGATCCGCGCCATTGCCCATCGCTTTGGCGGCAGCCACGCCCAGCGCGATGTGATTGATCTCACGCTGATCGAGGCGGCGTTGCGCGCCGGCGACACGGCGCTTGCCTGGGCGTTGACGGCCGAGCGCGCACTGGTCCGGCCGGACAGTCCGCTGTCGGCGCTGTTTTCGCAACGCGCCGCCAATTTGTCAGAGAATTGACCCGCGGCGGATCTTGTTTTAAAAACTGGCGAGCCAGATTTTTTCGAGACCCGAAAAAATTAATGGCAATGGGAGGAATGCATGTATCTCGGCCTCGATCTCGGCACGTCGGGCGTCAAGGCGCTGTTGATCGATGCCGGGCAGAAGATCATCGGCTCCGGCCATGCTTCGCTTGACGTATCGCGGCCGCATCCCGGCTGGTCCGAACAAAACCCCGCCGACTGGATCCGCGCCTGCGAGACCGCCATTGCCAAGCTGAAAGCCTCGCACCCGAAAGAGCTTGCCGCGGTCAAGGGCATCGGCCTTTCCGGCCATATGCATGGCGCCACCTTGCTCGATGCCGGCGACCAGGTGCTGCGCCCCTGCATCCTGTGGAACGACACGCGCAGCCACGCGGAGGCCGCCGCGCTCGATGCCCACCCGCACTTTCGCCAACTCACCGGCAACATCGTCTTCCCCGGTTTCACGGCGCCGAAACTCGCCTGGGTGAAGAACAACGAGCCCGCGGTTTTCGCCAAGGTTGCAAAAGTGCTTTTGCCGAAGGATTACCTTCGGTTCTGGCTGACCGGCGAGCATATCTCAGAAATGTCGGACTCCGCCGGCACCTCCTGGCTAGATGTCGGCAAACGGCGCTGGTCCCCCGAATTGCTTGCGGCGACATCGCTCGACGAAAGGCAGATGCCGTCGCTGGTCGAAGGCACGGAGAAGGCCGGAGCCTTGCGCGCCGAACTGGTCGCCAACTGGGGCATAGCATCAGGCGTCCCGGTGGCAGGTGGCGCGGGCGACAATGCGGCTTCAGCCTGCGGCATGGGCACGGTCGGCGCCGGCCACGCTTTTGTGTCGCTGGGCACATCTGGCGTGCTGTTTGCTGCCAACGCTTCCTACCTGCCCAATCCGGCAAGCGCGGTGCACACCTTCTGCCATGCCCTGCCCAACACCTGGCACCAGATGGGGGTCATCCTGTCTGCGACCGATTCGCTGAACTGGCTGTCGGAGATTTCAGGCAAGAAGGCCGGCGAATTGACCGCCGAACTTGGCGATGTGCTGAAAGCGCCGAGCGGGGTGTCGTTCCTGCCCTATCTCTCGGGCGAGCGCACGCCGCACAATGATTCCGCCATTCGTGGGTCCTTCACCGGACTGGCGCATGAATCCGGCCGCGCGGTGCTGACGCAGGCCGTGCTTGAAGGCGTCGCCTTCGCATTCCGCGACAGTCTCGAAGCCTTGAAGACCGCCGGAACGGATTTGACGCGGGTGACGGCAATCGGCGGCGGCTCGCGCTCGCGCTACTGGCTGAAGGCGATCGCTACGGCGCTGCAGGTGCCCGTGGACATTCCGGCCGACGGCGATTTCGGTGCTGCCTTTGGCGCGGCGAGGCTTGGTCTGATCGCGGCGACAGGGGCTGATCCGCTGGCGGTGTGCACGGCGCCGAGGACGGATGCGACGATCGAGCCGGATGCTGCGCTTGGCGGGGCGTATGCCGATGCCTATCAGCGCTACCGGGCGCTGTATCCGGCGATCAAAGGCGTGACCGCGTGAGTCGGCGCGAGGCACCCCCCTCTGCCCTGCCGGGCATCTCCCCCGCAAGGGGGGAGATCGGCAGCGTCGGCGGGTATGCCAGTCTTGTAAGGTGGGTGATTAGCGAAGGCGTGGATGCCAGCCAATCTCCCCCCTTGCGGGGGAGATGCCCGGCAGGGCAGAGGGGGGTGTCTCGCGCCACCCTTAATCGATCACTGCGCCGGCACCTTGTCCAGAAACCCGGTGACGCTCTTCAGGCGCCCATTTTCGATAACACCGATATCGGTGCCTTCGATAACCGACGGCACGCCTTCCGGCCCAAGATTCCACGAGAAGCGGATGCGGTCGCCAAACCCGTCCGGCGTACCCTTCAGCGAGAACCGGAAGCCGGCGAAGCGCTGCTGTACGCCGTCGATCAGCCCAGCAACGCCGGCGTGGCCGTCGCCCTGCATGAGCGGATCGCGGTAGCTGACGTCTTCGGTGAAGGTGGCCTTGAGCAGTTCGGCACGGCGATCCGCATCGGCCTCGTTCCAGGCGGTGATGTAGTTCTCGGCGATCGTGTTGAGGTCGGTCATGGTCTGTCTCCTTCGTTGAGTGGCTTTGACACGAGCCTTTTCACCCCAAGCGAGAGCGAAACCAATTACGCCTGAGGTAATCAGGGCGAACTATTCGAGAGAGGACAGAAATCATGAGCAGCGGATTTTTCGGCGACATCAAAGCGATCAAGTATGAGGGGCCGGATTCGACCAATCCGCTGGCCTACCGCTTCTACAATCCCGACGAGGTGGTGGCCGGCAAACGGCTGGAAGACCATCTGCGCTTCGCCGTCGCCTACTGGCATTCTTTCGCCTGGCCGGGCGGCGATCCCTTTGGCGGCCAGACCTTCGACCGGCCCTGGTTTCCCAAGGCTGGCGGCATCGACACGATGGAGCTGGCCAAGCTGAAAGCTGACGTCGCCTTCGAGATGTTCTCGCTGCTCGGCGCCCCCTATTTCTGCTTCCACGACGCCGACGTGCGGCCGGAAGGCAAGGATTTCTCCGAAAGTGCCGCGCGGCTCGACGAGATCGCCGACTATTTTGCCGCCAAGATGAAGAAGACCGGCGTCAAACTGCTCTGGGGCACGGCCAACCTGTTCTCCAACCGCCGCTTCATGTCGGGCGCCGCCACCAATCCCGATCCGGATGTCTTCGCCTATGCGGCGGCGACGGTGAAAAGCTGCATCGACGTCACGAAGCGGCTGAAGGGCGAGAATTATGTACTGTGGGGCGGGCGCGAGGGCTATGAAACGCTGCTCAACACCGATCTTGCCCGCGAGCAGGAGCAGGCTGGGCGCTTCCTCAGTCTCGTCGTCGACTACAAGCACAAGATTGGCTTCAAAGGCACGATCCTGATCGAGCCGAAGCCGCAGGAGCCGACCAAGCATCAGTACGACTACGACGTTGCCACGGTCTACGGCTTCCTCAAGCGCTTCGGGCTGGAGAAGGAAGTGAAGCTGAACATCGAGCAGGGCCACGCGATTCTTGCCGGCCATTCCTTCGAGCACGAGCTGGCGCTGGCCAATGCGCTCGGCGTCTTCGGCTCGATCGACATGAACCGCAACGACTACCAGTCGGGCTGGGACACCGACCAGTTCCCCAACAATGTGCCCGAGATGGCGCTGGCCTATTACCAGGTGTTGCAGGCCGGCGGCTTCAAGACCGGCGGCACCAATTTCGACGCCAAGCTGCGCCGCCAGTCGCTCGACCCGCAGGACCTGCTGATCGGCCATATCGGCGGCATGGATTCCTGCGCACGAGGCCTCAAGGCAGCCGCCAAGATGGTCGAGGACAAGGCGCTGTCGGGTCCGCTGGCCGAGCGCTATGCCGGTTGGAACACGGCCGAGGGCAAGGCGATGCTGTCGGGCAAGCGCTCGCTGGAAGACATCGCCGAGCGCGTGGTGAAGAAGAAGATCGAGCCGCAGCCACGCTCCGGCCGCCAGGAGTTGCTGGAAAACATCGTCAACCGCTACGTCTGAGGGCGGAAAGCCGATTCGTTGTGCTCAAGGGTGGCTGGATAACATTCCGGCCGCCCCGGAATGGGGTTTGCGCAAGACCCTATCCGACGACAAGGGTTTGCCCTTTGGCGCCCCTCAATGACCTCGCTCTTGCCTTCAAACTGCCGTCACGTATCTCGTATAAGGATGCGGTTGTGGCGGGTGAAAAGGAAGGAGGCGAACCGATATGCAGCATGAACGCGAAATCGACGCCCTGCTCTCATCCGGCGAGACCGGATCGATCATCGACCGGCTGATGGCGCTGCCGCGGCCGACCGACAGCGTGAAAAACGAATGGGATCGTGCTGTCAGCAGCCGATTTGAAGTCCGTCTGGCGAGGCAGATGCGCTCGCAGATGGACGCCGGCAGCGATCGACAGAACGCAGCCTGATCTCCCTTTGTCTGTGCATGTCGTAATCCCAAAACCGCGACACACTTTTGGGCGACATGCATCAACCTCGGCGCAGCCTGACCGGGGCTTCGCCGAACGCTCTTGAAAACGCTCTGGAAAATGCCGCGGCGGACGAGAACCCCGTCCGCCCGGCAATATCCGCCATGGCGATCCGCGTGTCGACCACCAGCCGCCGCGCCGCGCCCAGCCGCAGCCTGAGATAATATGCGCCCGGCGTCTCGCCGATCGACTTGCGAAAAATGCTCTCCAATGTCCGCGCCGTCACCCCGGCGCGTTTTGCCACCGCGTCGATGGTCAGCGGCTGGTCGACATGCGATTCCATCAGCCGGATAGCCTGCGCCAGACGCGGGTCGTAGCCGTCGAGCCGGCCGAGCGAGACCAGCGGCTGCGCGTCGGTCGCGGCGCGCGCCTGGTCGTAGATGAAGACGCTGGCGACATCGAGCGCGACGGCCATGCCGAGCCGGGTGCGGATCAGATGCAGCATCAGGTCGAAGGTCGGCGACGCCCCGCCCGAGGTGAACACCGGTCCGTCGATGACGTAGCGGTCCGGACGCACGTCGACGCCGGGAAAGGCGGAGGAAAAATCCTCCATGTCTTCCCAATGGGTGGTGGCGCTGCGGCCTTCGAGGAGGCCGGCGCGCGCCACCAGCCATGTGCCGGCCTCGACGCCGCCGCAGGCGCGAGCCGCGCGGGCCGCTCGCCGTAATCCGGAAAGCAGAGCCGATGTCGCGTAATTCTGGGTGCCGAAGCCGGCGACGACGACAAGCACGTCGGTCGGCTCGGCCGCATCGAAGCGGCCCCTGACCGCCACCGGCAGGCCGCATGTGGTGACCGGCGCCTCGCCGGTGACCGAGACCAGTTTGAAATCGAACAGCGTCTCGCCTGAGATGCGGTTGGCGGCGCGCAGCGGGTCGACGGTCGACGCCACGCACATGATGGACGAGCCTGAAAACACCAGCAGCGTCACCTTGAGCGGCGATCGCTCAGCGCGAAAGATGGTCGGTTTTTCGCTTTTGATCACGAGAGCTTCGTAAATTGCAAAACAGTTTCCGGCAAGTCGGTCATTGTTAGGGTCTGTTTCTATGGGGAGGAGATGTCCATGCCGCTCGCGATGAACCGTGAGGTTTTCATTACCTGTGCCGTGACCGGGTCCGGCGGCTCGCAGGACCGCTCCCCGCATGTGCCACGCTCGCCCAAGCAGATCGCCGATTCGGCGATCGATGCGGCCAAGGCCGGTGCCGCCATCGTCCACTGCCATGTCCGCGACCCCGAGACCGGCAAGCCGCGCCGCGATGTCCATCTCTACCGCGAAGTGACGGACCGCATCCGCGCGGCAGAAGTCGATGTGATCCTGAACCTGACCGCCGGGATGGGCGGCGACATGGTGTTCGGCTCACCGGAAGCGCCGCTGCCGCTCAATGAAAAAGGCACCGACATGGGCGGCGCCACCAACCGCATGGAACATGTGCGCCAGTGCCTGCCGGAAATCTGCACGCTGGATTGCGGCACCATGAACTTCGCCGAGGCCGATTATGTCATGACCAACACGTCCGGCATGCTGCGCGCCATGGGCGGCATGATGACGGCGCTCGGCGTCAAGCCGGAGATCGAAGCCTTCGATACCGGCCACCTCTGGTTCGCCAAGCAGCTGGTCGAAGAAAAGGTCTTGAATCCCGACGCGCTGGTGCAGCTCTGCATGGGTGTGCCGTGGGGGGCGCCGGACGACCTCAACACCTTCATGGCCATGGTTAACAACGTGCCGTCGACCTGGAACTGGTCGGCCTTCGCCATCGGCCGCAACCAGATGGCCTATGCAGCCGCTGCAGTGCTCGCCGGCGGCAATGTCCGCGTCGGTCTCGAAGACAATCTCTGGCTCGACAAGGGCGTGCTGGCCACCAATGCGCAGCTGGTCGAGCGCGCCGCCAGCATCGTCACCAATCTCGGCGCCAGGATTTTGGGGCCGGAGGAAGTGCGCAGGAAGCTCAACCTCACCAAGCGGGCGCCGATCGCAGCGGCTGCTTAAGACGGGAGCGGATCATGGCTACCGTCAAATTCACTGCGATGAAGGATGGCGACAGGCAAGACTATGAGTTCCTGACCGCCCATGAGATCGACTATGCCGCCAAGACCGGCGAGCGGCTGCTCGACGCTTTGGTGCAGCTCGACGAAGGCCTGTCCGGCTACAAGATCACCCGGCTCGGCCATTCGCTGCAGGCGGCGACTCGTGCCTGGCGCGACGGCGCCGACACCGACTGGATCACCTGCGCGCTGCTGCACGACATCGGCGACATCTACGCTCCCTACAATCACGACGAGTACGCCGCTTCGATCCTGAAACCTTTCGTGCGCGAGCAATGCACCTGGGTGGTGGAAAAGCATGGCGACTTCCAGCGGCTCTATTACGCGCATCATCTCGGCGGCAACCGCCACGCTCGCGACCGCTTCGCCGGCCATGCCTATTTCGACGATTGCGACCAGTTTTGCGAACGCTGGGACCAGTCGAGCTTCGACCCGGACTACGACACGCTGCCGATCGAATTCTTCTGGCCCTTCGTGCTCGAAGTCTTCGCCCGCAAGGCCTACGACCCCTTCGTGATCCGCTCCGGCGAGCGCGTGCCTCTCATCGACCCCGAAACCGCCAAGACAAGAACCGGAGCCTGACCATGAGCATCATCAACAAGGCAGCCGCCATTGGCGGCGGTGTCATTGGCGCCGGCTGGGTGGCGCGGCTGCTGCTCAACGGCATCGACGTGTCGATCTTCGATCCCGATCCGGAGGCATCGCGCAAGGTCTCGGAAGTGATGAAGGGCGCGCGCCGCGCCTACAAGCAGATGGTTCCAGGCGGCCTGCCCAGGGAAGGCAGACTGACCTTTGCCAAGACCATCGCCGAGGCGGTGGCCGACGCCGATTTCATCCAGGAGAGCGTGCCGGAGCGGCTCGACCTCAAACACCGCGTGCTGGCCGAGATCGACCTTTATGCGCCGGCGAACGCCATAGTCGGCTCGTCTACCTCCGGCATCAAGCCGACCGACATGCAGGTCGCGATGAAGAAGCATCCGGAGCGTCTGGTTGTCGGACATCCCTTCAACCCGGTCTACCTGCTGCCGCTGGTCGAGATCGTCGGCGGCGAGCAGACGTTCCCCGAAGCGATCGAGGTTGCCAAGGAAATCTATGCCTCGATCGGCATGAAGCCGGTGGTGATCCGCAAGGAAATCGAGGCCTTTGTCGGCGACCGCCTGCTCGAAGCGGCCTGGCGCGAGGCGCTGTGGCTGATCAAGGACGGTATCTGCACGGTCGAGGAACTCGACGACATCATGCGCTATGGCTTCGGCCTGCGCTGGGCGCAGATGGGCATGTTCCAGGTCTATCGCGTCGCCGGCGGCGAGGCAGGCATGCGCCACTTCATGGCGCAGTTCGGGCCGTGCCTGAAATGGCCGTGGACCAAGCTTATGGATGTGCCGGAGTTCAACGACGAGCTGGTCGATCTTATCGCCTCCCAGTCGGACGACCAGGCGCACGGCCTGTCGATCCGCGAGCTGGAAAAGATCCGCGACGACAATCTGGTCGCGATCATGGATGCTCTGTCGAAACAGAACAAAGGCAAGGGCTGGGGCGCCGGTGCCTTGCACAAGGACTATACCAGGCAGCTGGCCAAGCTGGCAGCGAAGAAGCCGGCCGCATCCAGGGCCGCCGAAAAGGCCAAGGCATCCAAGCCGGTGAAGAAGGCGGAAAAGCCGAAGAAAAAGAAGAAGGGCTGAGGACCATGGATTTCGGTCTCTCGGAGGAACAGAAGCTCATCGTCGAGACGACGCGCGCGTTCGTCGAGAATGAGCTTTACCCGCATGAACGCGAGGTCGAGCGCACCGGCGTGCTGCGCCGCGAGTTGATCGAGGAGATCAAGGTCAAGGCAATCGAAGCTGGGCTCTATGCGGCCAACATGCCGGCCGATGTCGGTGGCGCCGGCCTCGATACGGTGACCTGGCTGCTCTACGAGAAGGAACTCGGCCGCGCCAACTATGCGCTGCACTGGACCTGCGTCGCGCGCCCCTCCAACATCCTGCTCGCCGGCACGCCCGAGCAGCGCGAAAAGTACCTGTTCCCGTGCATCCGCGGCGAGAAGTGGGACTGCCTGGCGATGACCGAGCCCGGCGCCGGCTCCGACCTGCGAGGCATGAAGGCGACCGCGGTGCAGGACGGCCACGACTGGGTCCTTAACGGCACCAAGCATTTCATCTCCCATGCCGATCTTGCCGATTTCGCGATTTGTTTCATGGCTTCGGGCGAGGAAGAAACGCCGCGCGGCAAGCGCAAGAAGATCACCGCCTTCTTCGTCGACAAGGGCACCAAGGGGTTCACCGTGCGCGACGGCTACCGCAACGTCTCGCATCGCGGCTACACCAACGCCATCCTCGAATTCGACGATTGCCGCCTGCCGGCAAGCCAGGTGCTGGGTGAGGTCCACAAGGGCTTCGACGTCGCCAATTCCTGGCTCGGCGCCACGCGCCTGCAGGTCGGCGCCACCTGTCTCGGCCGCGCCGAGCGGGCGCTCGGTCATGCCATCGAATATTCCGCGCAGCGCCAGCAGTTCGGCCAGCAGATCGGCAAGTTCCAGGGCGTGTCGTTCAAACTCGCCGACATGGCGACCGAATTGAAGGCGGCGGACCTGATGGTGTTCGAAGCCGGCTGGAAGTACGATCAGGGCACCGTCACCGATCAGGACATGGCCATGGCGAAGCTGAAGGCTACCGAAATGCTCGCCTTCGTTGCCGACGAAGCCATCCAGATCCATGGTGGCATGGGGCTGATGGACGACCTGCCGTTGGAACGCATCTGGCGCGACGCCCGCGTCGAGCGCATCTGGGAAGGGACGTCGGAAATCCAGCGCCACATCATTTCGCGGGCGCTGCTGCGCCCGTTCGGGGCTTAAAAAGAAGAGACGGGGAATATGCACAAGCTTGAACGTCTCCTGCGCCCAAAATCCATCGCCGTGTTCGGCGGGGCGCAGGCCGCTGCCGTCGTCGCGCAATCGATCAAGATGGGCTTTGTCGGCGAAATCTGGCCGGTGCATCCGAACAAGGACGAGGTCGCCGGCCGCAAGGCCTATCGCTCGGTCGCCGAATTGCCCGGGGCGCCCGACGCCGCCTTTGTCGGCGTCAACCGGCATCTCACCATCGAGGTGATCAAGGCGCTGGCTGAGCGCGGCGCCGGCGGCGCCGTCTGTTTTGCCGCGGGCTTTCTTGAGACCGAGGCCTATGACGATGACGGCGAGCGGCTGCAGGCCGAACTGGTGGCTGTCGCGGGCCAGATGCCGATCATCGGCCCGAACTGCTACGGCCTGATCAACTATGCCGATGGCGCGCTGCTATGGCCCGACCAGCATGGCGGCATCAGGCTGCCCGAAGGCGCCAAGGGCGTCGCCATCATCACCCAGTCCTCCAACATCGCCATCAACATGACGATGCAGAAGCGCGGCCTGCCGATCGCCTTTCTGATGACCGCCGGCAACCAGGCGCAGACCGGCCTGTCGGAAATGGCGCTCGGCCTGATCGAGGATGAGCGCGTCACCTCGCTCGGCCTGCACATCGAAGCCTTCGATTCGGTAGCCGGCTTCGAGAAGCTGGCGGCGCGCGCGCGCGAACTGAAGAAGCCGATCATCGCCATGAAGGTCGGTCGCTCCGAACAGGCGCGGCAGGCGACGGTCTCGCACACGGCATCGCTGGCCGGTTCGGACGCTGCCTCGGGCGCCTTCCTGCGGCGGCTCGGCATTGCGCGCGTCGATTCCATCCCCGCCTTCATCGAGGCGTTGAAGCTTCTACATGTCACCGGGCCGCTGCCCGGCTACCGCCTGTCCTCGATGAGCTGCTCCGGCGGCGAAGCCTCCGTCATGGCCGACAGCGCCGAAGGGCGCTGGGTCAATTTCCCGGAGCTCACCAGCAAGCACCGCGCCCATGTCAAATCGACGCTCGGGCCGCTGGTCGCGGTCGCCAACCCGTTGGACTATCACACCTTCATCTGGAACAACGAGCCGGCGATGACCGCCACCTTCACCGCCATGGTGTCGGGTGGTTTCGACCTCAACATGCTGGTGCTCGACTTTCCACGCCCCGACCGCTGCTCGGTCACCGACTGGTGGGCGACGCTGCGCGCCTTCGAATCGGCGCTGAAGACCAACAAGGCGCATGGCGCGATCGTCTCGTCGCTGCCGGAGAACCTGCCGGAGGAATACACCGCCGAACTGATGGCGCGCGGCATGGTGCCGCTGTTCGGCATCTCCGAGGCCATGGATGCCGCAGGTGCGGCAGCCTTCATCGGCTGGGCCTGGGCCGAGCCGCAGGCGCAGCCTATCGACACGTCGGCTGCAGGTGCTGCCGGCGGCGATCATGTCACCCCTGACGAGGCCGAAGCCAAGGCGCGGCTGATCAAGGCCGGCTTGCCGGTGCCGAAGGCAGAACGTGCCGCCAATGCCGTAGAGGCGGTGATTTCGTCGATGGCGCTCGGCTTCCCGGTGGCGCTGAAGGCGCTCGGCGTCACCCATAAGTCGGAAGTCGGCGCGGTGCGGCTCAATCTGAAAGACGCCGAATCGGTCAGCACGGCGGCGCATGATCTGCTGCCGCTCGGCACCGGCCTCTATGTCGAGCGCATGGTGCGCGACGGCGTTGCCGAGTTGATCGTCGGCTTCACCCGCGATCCGATGTTCGGCGCGGTCATGACGCTGGGCACCGGAGGCGTGCTGGTCGAGCTGTTGCGCGACAGCGTCACGCTGATGCTGCCGGCGACGCGCGACGACATCGAGGCCGCCCTGCGTGGCCTCAAACTGTTTCCGCTGCTCGACGGCTATCGTGGCCGGCCCAAGGCCGATATCGGCGCTGCCATCGACGCCATCGCGGGCATTGCCGGCTTCGTGCAGACGAATGCCGGAGAGATCGAGGAACTCGACATCAATCCGCTGATCGTCTGCGCCGAGGGCAAGGGCGCCTGGATCGCCGACGCGCTGCTGGTGCTGGGAGAGAAGAAGAATGTCTGACGTCATTTCCACCCGCCGCGAGGGCACCATTCTCGAGGTCACGCTCGACCGGCCCAAGGCCAACGCCATCGACCTCAAGACCTCGCGGCTGATGGGCGAGACCTTCAAGGCGTTCCGCGACGATCCCAGATTGCGCGTCGCCATCGTCAAGACCGCCGGCGACAAGTTCTTCTGCGCCGGCTGGGATTTGAAGGCAGCCGCCGGTGGCGACGCGGTCGACGGCGACTATGGCGTCGGCGGTTTTGCCGGCCTGCAGGAGCTGCGCGACATGAACAAGCCGATCATTGCCTGCGTCAACGGCATGGCGGTGGGCGGCGGCTTCGAGCTGGCGCTGTCCTGCGACCTCATTTTCGCCTCCGACCATTCCTCCTTCGCCCTGCCCGAAATCCGCGCCGGCACGCTGGCTGATGCCGCGACGATCAAGCTGCCCAAGCGCATTCCCTACCATGTCGCCATGGACCTTCTGCTCACCGGCCGCTGGATGGATGTGGCGGAAGCGCATCGCTGGGGCCTGGTCAACGAAGTGCTGCCCAAGGACAAGCTCGAGGAGCGCGTCTGGGAGATCGCAAGGCTGCTCGCCAGCGGCCCGCCGCTGGTGTTCGCCGCGATCAAGGAGACGGCGCGGGTGGCGGAGGCGCTGACCTTCCAGGACGCGATGAACCGCGTGACGCGCCGGCAATTGGCGACGGTCGATGCGCTGTATGGCTCGGAGGACAATATGGAAGGGTTTCGTGCGTTCGCAGAAAAGCGCGACCCGGTGTGGAAGGGGAAGTAGCCTCTTTACCCTCCTCTCGATGGGGAGGGTCGGACCGAAGGTCCGGGGTGGGGTGATGCGCCACCACCCCCCCCCCGCCGCGGCGCGGGGACCTCCCCCATCAAGGGGGAGGTAAAGGAGCTGCATGACCGACTACAAAACCCTCATCGACGCGGAAACCTGGGCCTTCATCGAGAAGACCAACTCCTACTATCCTCCCGACACGATCGACTACACCATCGCCCAGCAGCGTGCGATCTATGACAGGATGTGCCGCGAGTTCTTTGCCGGCTATCCCGATGGCGTGACGGCGGAAACGACAATCATTGCCGCCCACGACATCCCGATCCGCATTTATCGCAGCGCGACACCGGGCCATGCCGCGATGGTGCTTTACATCCATGGCGGCGGCTTCATCCTCGGTGGGCTGGACAGCCATGACGATGTCTGCGCCGAGCTGTGCGCCCGGACCGGCTTCGAAGTGGTCTCCATCGACTACCGGCTGGCGCCGGAGCATCTGCACCCGGCCGCTTTCGACGATGCTTTACGTGCCTTCGAATGGGCAGCCAAAACCTACGACCGCCCTATTCTGCTGTGCGGCGACAGCGCCGGCGGCAATCTCTGCGCGGCTGTTGCTCACGCAACGCGTGGCCATGCCAAAAAGCCGATCGGCCAGGTGCTGATCTATCCGGGCCTCGGCGGCGACCGTTCGAAGGGCTCGTATGTCACGCACGCCGAAGCACCGATGTTGACCATGCGCGATCTCGAATTCTACAAGCACATCCGCACCGGCGGCGCTGACGGTACTGGTGACATCACCTTGTCGCCGCTCGCCGACACCGATTTCACCAAACTGCCGCCAACCGTGCTGATCACCGCGCAATGCGACCCGCTGTCGTCCGACGGCGAGGCCTACCGCGACCGCATCCTTACCGCAGGCGGACACGCCAGCTGGTCCGAGGCGCCGGGGCTGGTGCATGGCTATCTCCGGGCCAGGCACACGGTCGGCCGTGCCCGCGCCTCCTTCAGCCGCATTGTCGAGGCGGTTTCCGTGCTGGGCAAAGGCGACTGGATCTGGTGATCCGGCTCAACCGCGGACAAAGGCGATCAGTCCCTCAGCCATGCGATCGTTGAATTCCTGACGAAAGCGATTCTTCTTCAGCCATTCAGGGTTTGAGCCGACGGTCTTGTTGGCATCCACGACAACGCCTTTGCCATCGACAATGAAATAGTCGATGGCGCCGAAATCCAGATTGAGCCTTTGCCGCACCGCCAGCACCTCCGGCGGGACGGCGCCGCCCACCTCATTGCTCAGGATTTTTGAGCCGGCGCACAACACATCGTCGTAGACCTGCCGCATGTTGATCTCGGCGCCGAGCAGGAACATGTAGCGGTGCTTGACGATGGGCAGGTCGAGGGTTTCGAAGGCGAACCTTTCCACCATCAGGCGATTGTTGCGCCATACATCCGGAGGAACCTCGCCGATCGTCTGGTAGACCTTATAGGGCGGGCACAGGCGGTCCTTGTAGCCGGGTTCGAAGAGCTTGCGGATGGCATGCGCGCTCCTGGTCAGGCCGTTGCGATGCTGCCACCAGCGCTGCTCTGGTCGGCCCCTGGAGTTGAGGACGGTCTTGACGACAACCGGCCCCTCGTGGCTGTCGCCTGCCTCCAGCTTCAGTGTCGAATAAAGGTGCCGGTGGATGGACAGCGCGCGGCCATTGATGGTGCGGTCGTAGAGGTGGCCGAGCCCGCGGTACGTTGGCGGCACGATTGTCAGGTCGACATGCAGAAAGGCCACCGGCGCCCGATCTCGGCCGGCTGGCCGGTCGAGCAGGCGCACTTTCAATCCAGCCTGTTCCAGGTAAGGCAGCAACTGCGCGATGCTATAGCTCCGCACCAGTCGGAAATTGCGCAGGCTCTCTACATAGACATCGAGATCGGCGGCAGACACCGAACGCTATTCCTTGATATCGACGCCCGAGAAATCATGGTGATCAAAGGGGTCCATGACATAGCCCGTCACCTGTTCGCGCATCGGCATCGAGACCACGGAGTGGGCGATAGCGACCCACGGCATCTGCTCCCTGAAGATCGTTTGCGCCTGCGAATAGAGTTTTGCGCGGGCAGCGGGATCGACGATCCCGGCTGCCTGCTTGAGCAGATCGTCGAAGGCCGGAAAACACCAGTTGGCACGATTGGTGGTGCCGACGCCGGCACAGCCAAGCGGCACGGACAGGAAGTTGTCGGGGTCGCCATTGTCGCCGGTGAAGCCGAACAGCATGGCGCCGTCGCGGTCGCGTGACTTCGAGCGGGCAAGGTATTCAGTCCACTCATACGTCACGACTTCCACGGTGACACCGATCTTTGCCAGGTCGGACTGGATCATTTCGGCCATACGCTGCGCATTCGGGTTATACGGACGCTGCACCGGCATCGCCCAGATCTTCATGTGCAGGTCTTTTACGCCGGCATCGGCGAGCCCCTGCCTGGCGGCAGCGGGGTCGAAGACATGATCGGGGCTCGTCTTGTCATAGGCCCAGGAGGTTGGCGGCAGCGGATTGCGTGCGACTTCGCCAGTGCCGCGGAACACGACGTCGACCAGCGCCTGCGTGTCGATGGCAATGGCGATCGCCTTCCTCACCCTTGGATCGTCGAAGGGCTTCTGCAAGGTGTTGAAGGCGAGGTATCCCGTATTGAGGCCCTCCTGCCGCATGACCTTGATTCCGGGCGTCGCCTTGATCGCCTCCAGGTCGGCCGGATTTGGATAGGGCATGAGATCGCATTCGCCGGCGCGCAGCTTTTCCATGCGAATGCTGGCATCGGTGGCAATGGCGAAGACGAGATCGTCGATCTTCGGCTTGCCGCGCCAGTAGTCCCGATTGGCCTTGTAGCGGATGACTGCATCCTGCTGGTAGTCGACAAGCTGGAATGGACCCGTCCCGACCGGCTTCAGCGCCAGGTCGAGAAGCCGCTTCTCTGCGACGAGCTTGTCGGCATATTCCTCGGAAACGACCGAAGCGAAATCCATCGCCAGGTCGGCAAGCATCGGCGAATGCGGCGCCTTCAGCGTCATCACCACAGTATGGTCGTCAAGCTTGCGCCAACCGGCGACAAGATCCGGCATGCCGATGCCGTCGAAGTAAATGTACTGGCGTTTGGCGTAATTGTTGAACGGGTTCTGCGCGTTGGCCTGCCGGTCGAAGGTAAACAGCACATCATCGGCGTTGAAGTCGCGGCTCGGCGTAAAACCCTCGACGCTGTGGAACTTCACGCCGTGCCGCAGGTGGAATGTGTAGGTGAGGCCGTCGTCGGAAATCTCCCAGCTGTCGGCAAGGCCGGGGCGCACCTTGGTGGTGCCGGGCTCGAACTCGACCATGCGGTTGTAGAGAGCGGTGGCCGAGGCGTCGCGGGATCCGGAGGCGAGTGCGGGATCGAACGTATCGGGGCTAACCTCGGTGCAGTAGACCAAGGTCTTGGCTACGGATTGATGGACCGGCAACGCACATGGAAAAAGCGCCGCCAGCAAGAGAACGAAGTGCCTGCGTGTCATGATCCCCCCAGGGTTGGGAAGACGCTAGCAGAAGCCGGCACTGACGGTAAGTAAGCCGGCCGGTCTTTCGCGCGCCAAGACTGTTTTCCACCTTGAGTTGACACAAGGAATTGGCCGCGCCTCTGTGAAATGGCGGACAGACCCGGCCGCCGTTTCGCATGAACCTTTCCGCTCCAGCCTGCGACTGACGACCAGGCGCCGCATGGTGCGGGCCGGAAAGGATGCCCCCATGACCAGGACCCTAGAGGCTCCACGGTCTCCGGGACCAACGCAAGCTCAGCGCGACCACCGCCTTCGGGATGGAGTCGATGCGCTGGGCTTTCGGCTGATTCCGTTGACCCTGCGCAGGAGCAGGCGTATCGTGAAGATGAGGAAAGCAGACAATTCGATCAGGGACGAACGTGCCGGAACGCCGCGCCTTGCCCTGTTTCGCGCGGCCGGACCGGATGTTCCTCCCGAAAACTTCGGGGGGAGTTTTATGTCCTGCGATCGCGGCGCGTCCATGTCGTCTCCAAGCGGCGGTTTGCGCCGTTCGCTCCATCTAGCCGGCGGTTTGCTTGCCCTGGCGCTGAGCGCCACGCTCTGGTTGGACACAGCCGCCCAAGCGCAGGAAACCCAGATCATCTATCCCGGCTCGATGGCGGTCACCGGATTTTCCGGCACCGTCATTCCCAATTTCGACTCTGCCGATTCCGAAAGGGGGGGGCTGCCGCCCGGCGTCGACCCGGTCGACGAAACCTTCATCGACACGACGCGCGCCACCTTGCGCGTCTTCGACGTTTCGGCGCTCGGCGGACCGGCTTCCGGCCAGCTCGTCTACACGCCGCCGCCTTTCGAGGTGACGGCCGAACAGATCGGCCAGGTATTCGCCATCACCTATGATGACGGTATGCGCGACGGCGTTCCCTCGGGCGTCCCCAATCTCTATGCCGGCGCTACCTCGCTGCACGGCATCCGTATCGTCACCCCGGACGAAGATGCCGACGGTCGGCCCGAGCGACAGCGCCGCGGCACCGCAGGCGCCGTCTTCATGGACGGCCAGTTCGGCACCGAAAGCGGTGGCGGTCCGGGCACGATCTGGAAGATCGACGGCATCACCGGCGCGGTCTCCAAATTCGCCGACATTGACACCAACAGCGGTTCCGGCATCGGCGACATCAGCTTCGACAGCAATCACCGCGAGTTCTTCGCCAGCGATCTCGACACCGGCCTCATCCACCGCCTCGACGCCAACGGCACGCTGATCGACACATTCGATCACGGCGTTGCCGGGCGGCCGGCGCATGGGCTGGCTCCCGTCGCCGATGACGGTGCGGTGATGGACATACAGGGTGCTGCCTTCGACTCGGAAGACCCCGACACATGGGGCTACACGCAGGACGAACGCCGCGTCTGGTCCGTCGCCTATCATGGCGGCCGGCTCTATTATTCGGTCGGCGAAAAGGCCGAGATCTGGTCGGTTGGCATTGCCCGCGATGGCAGCTTTGCCGGTGATCCGCGCTGGGAGCTGACGGTCAAGGCCGACAAGGACTACGCCGTCACCGACATCGCCTTCGACAACCAGGGTTTCATGTATCTGGCGCAGCGCGGCCCGGTCGAGAATCGCTACGATTACAGCCAGTTCGCCGATTCCGGCAAGGGCGAGGTCATCCTCTACTGGCGCGAAAACCCGGACGATCCGGCGACGGAATCGGTCTGGGTGGAAGAGCCGCAGGAATATGCCGTCGGCTTCCCGCAAGGCAACCGGCAGTCGGCCGGTGGGCTCGACCTGCAATATGGCTATGACGCCGACGGCAATCTCGACACCGGCGTGTGCACCGACACGCTGGTCAACACCGGCGACAAGCTGCGCGACAGCCCGACACTTGCCGACCAGCTCGCCGCCGGCGGGCCGCTTGGCGTGCACGGCGTGCAGATCACGCCGACGCCGTTGGTCAAGCCGGCCAACGTGCCGCCTTTCGGCTCGTGGTTCGTCGACTTCGACGGCTATTTCGAAGACCCGGAAGTGGAAGGCCATGTCGGCGACGTCGAGGTCTGGCACCCCTGCGAAGGCCGGGCCGGCTATTATGAAGAGATCCCCGGCGGTTATCTGCCGCCGTTCTATCCGCCGGACTTCCCACCGCCCGGCGATCTGCCTCCGTGCATCGATGTCGAGGATGTTCAGTTCTACTGCACGCCTCGCGGCCTCCAGGCCGACCTCTATCTCCATGACCATGCCGGCTTTGGCGGCGATTCGATCAAGGTCCAGTCCATGACACCAGGCGTCGGGGTGACATCACCCCAGTCGCATGCTCCCGGTAAGCCTTACACGGTCGACATCACCGGCCATTCTCCGGGCGACAGAGTCGATGTTGGACTTTGCTTCTACAGGCAGTCCGACAAGGACAAGGGTGGCTACTACCCTTGCTGCAAGATGACTTTGCCGCTCAGAACCCCAGCCGTCAGCTGCGAACGTTGAGGAGGGGAAGATGAAAAATCTCGCACTTTCCCCGACCGCGAACAGCAGTCAATCCAACGTCATGGAGACCATCATGAAACCCCTGTCATATGCCAGGCGCGGCGCGCGCTGGCTGATGGCGGCCGGTATCGCGGTCGCCATGTTCACCCCTGTGGCAAGCCACGCCGAAGATGCAGTCCCGATCACTCCGGAACTGCGGCTCGACCTCGACAATTCAAAAATCGTCAATCCGAGGCCGGAACGGATCGTGCCGTTCTTCACCAAAACAGGCACACAGAGGAGCTGCGACTACGTCGTCTACTCCCTGAGCTTTGGCCTGCGCGGCGACTCGCAAGGCTTTGCCGACCCAAGCTTTTCGGCCAGGCTGAAGAAACTCCAACTCGACTTCAAGGATCAGCTTCCGCACGGTCTTGCGATCGTCAACGTCAACGTGTCCGGCGACGGCACGGATGCGTCTGGCGGACCGCTGCCGGGTGCGACAATCAGCACCTCGGCTAATCCGAACGATACGGCAACGGTTTCCGATTTCCGGATTTCCACCACCGATCTCGACGGCGCTGGGGCTGGCAATGAACGCGTCATCAATTTCAAGATCACCGCCAAGATCGACCATGCGGCGTTTCCTTCGCCGACCATCGTCGACAACCAGGGCATGATCAAGGTGACGCCGGGCGTCGGCACGGGGGCCATCATCCCGTCGCAGGATCCGGGCAAGCCCGACGACGGCGACTACAAGACCGGGGCCAAGACCTCGATCAAGATCGACCTCACCAACTGTGACAAGCGGCCTCCGCCTCCCGACCGGGAATGTTTCAAGGTGGAGCGCGGCACGGTCGATTGCGTGCAAGGCGGCGGCGCGTTCATCTACCACATGCCTGTCGGCCCGGAGATGGGCGGAAAATGGGTGCAGGTATCGACGACGACCCCAGGCATCACCATCATCCCCGACACGCAATTGGTGCCGCCGGGCGGCGGTGTGCTGAACTGGAAGATCGCCGGTGCGTCGCCCGGCGACGTCATCCACCTCATCGTCACCGGCATCGAGACCTATGCCGGCCCGAAGGAGGGCTGGGGCCTGTGCTGCACACAGGCCATCGACATCGTCATCCCGCGTGACTTGAGATGTCCGCCCAAGGACAAGGAACCGGACCTCAAGGTCGAGAAACGCGCCGACGTGACGCGTTGCACGATGGGCGGCGGCTGCGACTTCACCATCAAGGTCACCAATGTCGGCGACGGGCCGTATCACGGCAAGATCGTGCTCGATGAGGTGACGCTGCCGGCCGGCTCGACTCTGGATTCAGGGCCCAACCCGCCCTGGGTATGCATGCCCGGCGTGACCCCGATGACGTGCACCTATCCGGTGACCACGCTCAATCCGGGGGCCTCCATCAACCTTAAGCTCGGCTTCAAGCCGGCGGGTGGTTGGCAAGGCAGCGCGTTGCGCAACTGCGCCACCTATAATTACGGCGCCAGCGGCAAGCCGCTGTTCGGCAGCCAGCAGAACGATCGCGGCTGTGCCTCGATCCCGATCTGCCGGCGTGGCGACCGCGACCGCGATTGCCGGCCCCCGGTCGACAAGAAGGTCGACCTGATCCTGAAGAAGCGTGCCCGCATCCCGATCTGCACGCCCGACGGCATCTGCTACTTCGTGATCGACATCATCAACAATGGCAGCGTCCCCTATAATGGGCCGCTGACGGTTATCGACAATTACCCGGGCGGCGCGCCGGCCTCGTCGACCTTCGGCCCGTCTCCGCCCTGGACATGCGGACCGAACGGTCCCGGCCAGTTCCGCTGCGACAATGCAGGCATCGTGCTGATGCCGGGCGCCTCGACGCCGATCGTCGTCAAGGCGGTCATGCCGGCCGGCTACCAGTCGGATTCGGTCGAGAACTGCGCGGCGCTGAAGCCCGTCCCCGGTGAGGTCGACCTCACCAACAACAAGGACTGCGCCAAGGAACGCTTCCGTCATCCCAATGGCGGCAAGCCGACCCTACGCATCACCAAGGTCTGCAATGGCTCGCTCGCCGGTGCGGCGGTGGTTTCCTGCCGCATCACCGTCATCAGCCTTGGCACCTCTGCCCCCACCGGTCCGGTGCGGGTCAACGATGCTGCCACGCTGATATCGGGTGGCGCGCCGGTCCAGATCCAGACCGTCACACCCGACGGTGCGGAATGGGCCTGCGGAGCGGTTCCGGCCAATGCGCTGTCATGCCAGATACCCGGCGCCGCGATGACGCCCGGAACCTCCAGGCACTTCGACGTGACGGTCTTGGCCAATGGCGCGTTCGAGAACTGCGCACGCGGCTCATACGGCCCGGCCCCTGGAGACGACGTCGTCTACCCGATCGGCCAGGCCTGCGCCAAGGGCGGCGGCACGTCCACCATCAGCGTCAAGAAGACCGGCGATGCCGAGTGCCAGCCGGGGCAACCCTGCTCGTTCGAGATCACCATCACCAATGATGGCCAGACCGCCTTCTCCGGTCCGGTCCGCATCGGCGATGCGATCGGGGTGGACGGGCTGGGGCGGCTGCAAGGCGTCGCGATCACCGCGATCGAACCGCCCTTTGGCTGCTCGCCCGAACCGACGACCTTGCCGTTGACCTGCATTGCCAACCTGACGCTCGGCGCCGGGGAAAGCCATGTGCACAAGGTCACCGTGGTCCTTCCCGACGCTCCCCTGGTCAATCTGCGGGGCAACGTCAGCGGCCAGAACTGCGTCGGCGTCTTGTCTCCCGACACCAGGGTGCAAGGCGGCGGCGACGTACTGCCCGGCGACCTGACCAACGTCCAGGGCGATCGCGGCAAGGCCTATGCCTGCCATCCGTTCACCATCAAGCGCGAGGTGAAGAAGGAATGCTCGCCAGGCTTCGTCATGAACGATGCCGGCCGGTGCGTGTGTCCGGAAGGCACGACGTTCCGCAACGGCCAGTGCTCGCCCGACGGCGGCGTCATCATCCAGCCGAAGGATCCGAGGCCCTGCGTGCTGCTCAAGGGCCAGATCCGCACCGAGGATGGACGCTGTGTCTGCCCGCGCGGAACCGAGCTTGAGAACGGCGCTTGCGTCAAGACCGACAAGCCTGGCTGCACCATCCCCGGTTCGGTCCCGACGTCGGACGGCAATGGCTGCTACTGCCCGGAAGGTACGCATCTCGACCGACAGGCAAATGCCTGCGTGCGCGACAAGCAGAAGCCTCAGGAGTGCATCATACGCGGCCAGGTTCATGACGCCGATGGCGATTGTGTCTGCCCGCGTGGGACAGAGGTGCGCAATGGAGCCTGCCGGCCGATCCGGCCAAAGCCTGAACAATGCTCGATCCGTGGTCAGATCCACAACGCCAACGGCGATTGCGTCTGCCCGGACGGCACAGAAGTCAGGGGCAAGGTCTGCCGGCCGATCCGGCCGAAGCCCGAGCAGTGCTCGATCCGCGGTCAGGTCCACGACGCCAATGGCAATTGTGTCTGCCCGCGGGGTACCGAGGTGCAAGGCAATGCCTGCCGGCAGAAGAAGCCTGTGCTGGAACAGTGCGACATACGCGGCCAGGTGCACAACAAGCGCGGCGAGTGTGTTTGCCCGCGCGGCACCCAGGTGATCGACGGCGCATGCCGCAAGCCGAGGCCGCAGGTGGGAGACTGCGCCCCGGGCTCGCAGATGGTCGGTGGCCAGTGCGTGCCGATCATCAAGCGGCGCTGCCCCGAAGGCACGGTTGGTCGGTTCCCGAACTGCAGGGCGATCCGGCAGCAGCCGTCGCTCGATCCGACCCTGTTGCTCAATCCAGGTGTCCTTCAGCAGTTCATACCGAAGCGCACGCCGCAGACGCAGGTACAGCCGCAAAGGGATCCGGCGGCCAACTTCAAGCCATAGGATCTGGATACGAGTCAAAATTCAGAACCCCGCCGGAGCGATCCGGGGGGTTTTTCTTTCAGCGCGATCGCGGTCCGCCGCATCTCGTCGTCGAAATGCCGGTGCAATCTTCCTCGGACACCGGCAAGCCGATGTCGCCCGACGGTCCTTCGATAAAGCCGTCCAGCGACGGAATAGACGGTCCTTCTCATCTGAGCTCTCGTTTCTGTTTTCGCCAATCAGGCCATACCGGAAGCGAGGCCGAGCAGGTAATGAGCCGGGCCCGCTCCTAGCCAGCAAATACCGACTTTCCCTTTTCGGGATCATGGTCTAGGCAGACGTTTGGATCGCGCCCGCAAACAGGGCGCCCAAAGGGGCCGCATCATGAGCAGGAAGACCCTGATCGCGCCATCGGTGCTGGCGTCGAATTTCTCGAAGCTCGGCGACGAGGTCGAGGCGGTGACGGCGGCCGGCGCCGACTGGATCCATCTCGACGTGATGGACGGGCATTTCGTGCCCAACATCACCTTCGGCCCGCCGGTGATCAAGGCCATCCGCAACCGCACCAAGGCCTTTTTCGACTGTCATTTGATGATTGCGCCGGCCGATCCTTATCTGGCCGCCTTTGCCGATGCCGGCTGCGACGGCATGACCGTGCATGCCGAGGCCGGACCGCATCTCGACCGCTCGCTTCAGACCATCAAGGGTCTCGGCAAGAAGGCCGGCGTATCGCTCAATCCGGCGACGCCGGAAAGTGCGATCGAATATGTGCTCGACAGGCTCGACCTGATCCTGATCATGACCGTCAATCCGGGCTTTGGCGGCCAGGCCTTCATCCCGGCCATGGTCGACAAGGTCAAGCGGGTGAAAGCGCTGATCGGCAACCGGCCGATTCGCATCGAGATCGACGGCGGCGTGTCGCCGGAAACCGCCCCCCTGGTCACATCAGCCGGCGCCGATGTGCTGGTGGCAGGCGCCGCAATCTTCAAGGGCGGCAGCGTCGAAGCCTACCGGGCCAATATAGAAGCCATCCGAACCGCGGCCGACCGGGCTGCCGGCTGACATCAGTTCCAGGGCAAGTTCCCGGCTGGTCGGTTCTCCTCGGCCTGATCTCCCTGCCTGATCCTTCGATCTCCCAAAAAGCCGTCAACGGGTGGCAGCCGCAAGGGCATCGCGGCAAGCGACAGGATCGCGGCATCCGGCACTAGTTTTGGCCCATAAATCTAGTGGATAACTGCCGAAGGGATCTGCATGCGGGGAGAGGTCAATCCGGCGGCATGACGCGCGTTAAGAAAAAATTATCCGTATTCGGGATCTCGAAGCTGTTTCTCGAGGGCACCTGCCATGCTGGCAGACAAACTTTCTTCAGAAGAACAAGTTTTTCACGATTTTAGTTACTTCCGGCGGATAAGATGCGGTCAACCTTCCTCTTTAAGTCGAATATCGTGATCTTTCGCTTGAGGGGCGGATGCCTTAGGAGTTACAGTAAATTTACAGGGGAAATCGTTTGCTTCGCGAACGGGCTAGCGGAGCATGGGAGAGCTACAGGAGTCATATTGACCTACGGATCTGCCGATGTGAGCGAAGGCGCGGGACCCAAGAGCACACTCGCTAGTACGGTCTATCAACAGCTTCGCGACGATCTCCTGCGCGGCGTGTTTGAAAGTGAAAGCAAGCTTCGTGTCGAATGGGTGGTTTCCCGTTACGGCGCCGGCGCCTCACCGGTTCGCGAGGCCCTCAACCGACTTGCTTCGGAAGGCCTGCTCGGCCGCCACGACCAGCGCGGTTTCTTCATCATGCCGGTCAGTGCCCCGGAACTCGAGGAATTGACGCGCACCCGCTGCTGGCTGGAAGAGCGGGCTCTGCGTGAATCCATTGCCAGCCGCACCGGCGAATGGGAAGAGCAGCTCGTGCTGGCCTTGCATCGCCTGGCGCGTGCCCCGCGCCGCTTGCCCGAGGACCCGTCCTCGAACAATCCGGAATGGGAAAAGCTGCACCGCGCCTTCCATCGGGCACTGATCGCAGGCTGCCGATCGCATTGGCTGACCGGCTTTTGCGACCAGCTTTCGGATCAGGCCTCCCGCTACCGGCTGATCTCCCAGGACGGCAGCGAGCGCGACGAAATCAGTGAACATCGGCTAATTGCGGAGCGCACGGTGGATGGCGATGCCGATGGCGCCGTTGAAGCCCTCCTCAGCCACTACCGTCTGACGGCAGCCATGTGCATGGAGCGCTTCAACGACAGCGGCGATCCACGCGTGAGCGCCACCAAGGCGCTGCGCAGCCGCAGATAGAAGCGCTTCCGGTCCGCTATCCAAAATCCGCCAGCTATCCAAGTCCGCTTGCCTTCATCTGATCGGCGGCAAACCCGATTTCACGTTTTTGCCGGACGGAGGCGAAATCGTTTCCTTTGTTCCAAGGCCATCCGGCTCTAATCAAAGGGATAGAGCATGACGTCCTCCGAAAACCGCTTCGCACTTTTCGGCATCATGCTCTAGGGAATGCGCATGACCAATCACCTGTTCGACGCGTTCCGCAGCCGGATTTCAGCCTCCGAGCGCATCCTGATGGCGACCGATGACGGACGCGCGATCGCCTATGGCGACATGCTGGCGCAATCGGCACAGCTGGCACATGCGCTGAGGCATTTCGGCGTCGAGCCGGGCGACCGCGTTGCCGTGCAGGTCGAAAAAAGCCCCGAATGCATTTTCCTTTACCTCGCCTGCCTGCGCGCCGGCGCGGTCTTCCTGCCGCTCAACACCGCCTACACGCTGGCCGAACTCGGCTATTTCTTTGGTGATGCCGAGCCGCGGCTGGTCGTCTGCGACCCGGCCCGCGCCGGCGCTATCGCGCCGTTGGCGCAGGCGTCGGGTGCTGCCACCTTCACGCTTGGCAGCAATGGTGAGGGCTCGCTGACCGAACTGGCGGCACAACAGCCCACGGATTTCGACGCCGTGGCGCGCGGGCCGGACGATCTGGCCGCAATCCTTTACACATCCGGCACCACCGGACGCTCCAAGGGCGCCATGCTCAGCCATGAAAACCTGGCCTCCAATGCACGCGTGCTGGTCGAGCAATGGCGTTTCACCGGGGATGACGTGCTGATCCATGCGCTGCCGATCTTCCACACGCACGGCTTGTTCGTCGCCACCAACGTCACCCTGATGGCCGGCGCCTCGATGCTGTTCGAGCGGAAATTCGACGCCGGCCGCATCGTCTCGCTCTTGCCGCGCGCGACAGTGCTGATGGGCGTGCCGACCTTCTATACAAGGCTCCTGCAGCAGGACGGGCTGGATGCCCAGGCGGCGAAGAACATCCGCCTGTTCGTTTCCGGCTCGGCGCCGCTGCTCGCCGAAACGCACAAGGCCTGGCGCGAGCGCACCGGCCACGACATTCTCGAGCGCTACGGTATGACCGAGACCAACATGAACACGTCGAACCCCTATGAGGGGGAGCGTCGCGCCGGCACGGTCGGCTTCCCGCTGCCCGGCGTTTCGCTGCGCATCGCCGACCCTGACAGCGGCGATGCGCTTGGCCAGGGTGAAGTCGGCATGATCGAGGTCAAAGGTCCGAATGTCTTTTCCGGCTATTGGCGCATGCCGGAAAAAACCAAGGCGGAGTTTCGCAAGGACGGCTTCTTCATCACCGGCGACCTCGGCATCATCGACGCGGACGGCTACGTCCACATCGTCGGCCGCGGCAAGGATCTCATTATCTCCGGCGGCTACAACATCTATCCCAAGGAGATCGAGAGCGAGATCGACGCGCTTGCCGGAGTCTCGGAAAGTGCCGTCATCGGAATTGCCCATCCCGATTTCGGCGAAGGCGTCACCGCTGTCGTGGTGCGTGCGCCGGCATCGCAGATCACCGGGGCCGAGATCGTTGGCGCCATTGCCGGCCAGTTGGCCAAATACAAGCATCCGAAGCAGGTGATCTTCGTCGACGAACTCCCGCGCAACACCATGGGCAAGGTGCAGAAGAACCTGTTGCGCGAGACCTACAAGGGTCTCTACGGCTAATCAGAAGCCGGCTAATTACCTCGGCCCAGGCGCTCCGACTGGACATCCGTTCCCGGTTCCGGCAGCGCCGCCTCTTACCTGCGCGGCTTTTTCACCCGAGTGCCGGAACCCCACAAAGCGCGGTTCAGCAGGCTGCGTTTGCGCTTGCGCGGGATGAGGTCGACATCACTGACGAGCTTGGCGCCGCCCTCGCGCCGCTCCAGGGTGATCTTGCGGCTGTGGAAGGCTTCGAGCTCCGCACGATGCGCCACGCTGATGATGGTGACGTCAGGCAGTTCGCGGATCACCGTCAACATCATTGTGTCCTGGCTCTTCTCGTCGAGCGCCGAAGTCGCTTCATCCAGCACCACGATATCGGGGCGATGCAGCAGCAGGCGCGCGAAGGCAAGGCGTTGCTTTTCGCCGCCCGACAGCGTCTGGTCCCATGGCGCCTCTTCCTTGATCCTGCCGGTGAGATAGCCAAGCCCCACCTTGTCGAGGGCAGCCTTGATTTGCTTGATCGTCCACTTGTCCGCCGCCGCGGGATAGGCGACCGCGCGGCGAAGCGTTCCGGAAGGGATGTAGGGGCGTTGCGGCAGCATGAACAGGCGCCTGTCGGTGTGGAAATTGACGCTGCCGCCGCCCCATGGCCACAGGCCCGCGACGGCCCGCACCAGCGTCGACTTGCCTGAACCGGATTCGCCTGAAACCAGCACCCGCTCGCCCGGCTCGATCACGACCTCGGTTTCCTTGACCACGGAGGTGCCGTCGTCGAGTGTCACGGAAAGATTGTCGAGGCTGAGGATGGCGCCGTCTTCGGCTTCGCCTCGGTTGATGCGTCCGAGCGCATCGCTCTGCTCGGCGCGCTCGAGCCCGTCTAGCGACATCATCAGCGAGGCAATGCGCCGCGCGGAGGCGTTCCAGTCGGCGAGGCGCGGATAGTTGTCGACCAGCCAGCCGAACGCGCCTTGCACGATGCCAAAGGCAGACGCCGCCTGCATCACCTCGCCAAGCGTCATCGAGCCTTCGAGGAATTTTGGCGCGCACAAAAGGATCGGCACGACCGGCGCAAACAGGCTCGATCCCTGCGACACCGCCGCCGTGCGCATGTGCTGTCCGGTCAGCAGAGCCCATTGCCTCAGCACGTGGCCGAAATTTCTGTCGATGCCGCTGCGCTCCTCGTCCTCGCCTCCCAGCAAGGCGATGCTCTCGCCGTTTTCGCGCACGCGCGTCAGCGTGTAACGCAGTTCGGCCTCCGCCTGGTTCTTCCGCTCGGAGAGCTGGACGAAATCGCGGCCGATGACCACCATCGAGGTCGAGGTGATGGCGGCATAGATGATCGCGGTGATGACCA
This sequence comes from Mesorhizobium sp. M0772, assembly GCF_040320135.1. Classification (NCBI taxonomy): domain Bacteria; kingdom Pseudomonadati; phylum Pseudomonadota; class Alphaproteobacteria; order Hyphomicrobiales; family Phyllobacteriaceae; genus Mesorhizobium; species Mesorhizobium sp. M0772. The sequence continues at coordinate 178,133 of NZ_JAMYPB010000005.1, forward strand.
GAAAGCCGGGAATGGTGATGCTCTCGCCGCCGATCGGCAGGGTGAGCGCGCCGCCGATGGTCCACAGCACGACGATAAAGGTCGAGGCCGACAGGAACGCGTTGAGGACGCCGGCGGTGAAATCGACCGGCGACTCGGTGGCGATGCGCAGGTCCTCGGTCATGCGGGCCTCGGGGTTCTGGTGGTCGCCGCCCACGAGGTTCAGCTGGTAGTAGCGGCCGTTTGCCAGCCAGCGCGCGACGACCCCGGTGGTCAGCCAGGAACGCCAGCGGCGCTGGATCGTCATGCGCAGATAGACCTGCGCGACGACAAGGCTGCCGCTGCAGATCACCAGCGGCACGAATACGGCGCTGAGGAGATAGACTGTGTGGGCGTTGCGCTGCTCGAGGGCATCGAACATCGAGCGGTTCCAGACGTTGATGCCATACTGGAAACCGATGTTGATGCAGATCAGCAGCAGCACTCCGATCGTCAAAGGCCAGGCGAGCTTGTCGCCATGCCTCCCCCAATAGCCGCGCCCGCTGATCCAGAAACGCCGCAGCAGATATTTTTTGCGCGCCTGCTCGGCCTGCTCGGGCGTCAGCTTGGGATCGGGTTCGACGGCATCCGGCGGCGGCGCAGCCTCGCCAACGGGCTCGGACGCGGCTTCGGCGGCCGATGCTTTTTTCTCGCGCGGCGTGTCCGCGCGCGGTCCATCTCCGCGCGTTTGCCGTGACGGCTTTTCCCGACGCGACTTCGTGGCATCGCGCGCTTCGATGCCGTCGGCCGGTTTCGATTTGGGTTTTGCCTCGGACATATGCCCCGACAACGACCTCCATATCAAAAGGTTTCATGGTATGCGCCTGCCCGACGTTTCAGGAAACGCCCGTCATTGCGGATATAAAAGCCCAACGACATGTTCTGCGATGGCGAGGCTGGCGGTAAGGCCAGGGCTCTCGATGCCGAACAGATTGACGATCTGGCCGTCCCCGTGGTCGGCCGGTCCCAGGATGACGAAGTCGGCGGCCGGCTGTCCCGGACCCGACAGTTTCGGCCTGACGCCGGCATAGGCCGGTTGCAGGGCGCCGTCCGCCAGGCCGGACCAGTAGCGCCTGATTTCGTCGTAGAAGGCAGCGCCTCGTGCGGGATCGACGGTATAGTCGACGCGATCGATCCATTCGACATCCGGGCCAAAGCGCGCGCTCCCCGACATGTCGAGGGTCAGGTGCACGCCGAGGCCGCCATGGACTGGCACCGGATAGATCAGCCGCGAAAAGGGCGAGCGGCCGGAAAGCGCGAAATAATTGCCGCGCGCCAGCCACAGCGGCGGAACACGGTCTTGCGGGAGGCCTTCGATGCGGCCGGCGAGCGCCTGCGCGTCGAGGCCGGCGGCGTTGATGAAGGCGCCGGTCTTCAAGGTGAAACCCTCGCCATCGGCGTCGCGCGTGTCGATCCGGATGCCGTCCGCTCCGATGCTCGCGCCTGAGACAACGGTGAGCAAGGCGAAAGATGCGCCGGCCGCTTCCGCGTCTCCACGCAATGACAGCATCAGCGCCTGGCTGTCGACGATGCCGGTTGACGGCGACAGCAGCGCGCCGGCGCAGCTCAGCGCCGGTTCCAGGCTTTCGGCCTCTGCGCGCGTCAAAAGCTTGAGGTCACCGACTCCGCATTGCGCCGCGTTGATCTGGATCGCCTGCAGTTTGTCCAACTGGTCGGGTTCGACGGCAACGATCAGTTTGCCGGTGCGATGATGGGCGACGTCGTGCTCGCGGCAATAGGCATAGAGACGCTCGCGGCCGTTGACGCAGAGACGGGCCTTCAGGCTGCCCGGCGTATAATGAAGCCCGGCATGGATGACTTCCGAATTGCGCGAACTGGTGCCCGTGCCGATGGCTGCGGCCTTCTCGACCACCAGCACCTCGCGGCCCGACAGCGCCAGCGCGCGGGCAATGGCGAGGCCGACAACACCGGCTCCGGCGACAACGCAGTCGACATCATGCATAAGTGGACTTTAGCGCGGACTGTCCGCGCCTGCAAAAACCTTGTCGCCGCCGATCCAGACGCCGTTGACGTCGAGGGCGTCCGACAGAGCGACGATATCGGCAGCCGTGCCATTGGCGAAGCGGCCGAGCCGGTGGGCCTGGCCGACCGCCTGCGCCGGATAGAGCGAGGCCATGCGCAACGCTTCCGACAGGTCCAGCCCGACGATCCGGTGGACGTAGCGAACCGCCGAGATCATATCGAGATCGGCGCCGGCCAGCGTGCCGTCGGCCAGCCTCAGGCTGCCATCCTTGCGATAGATGATGCGGCCGTTGAGGGTGAACGATGTCATGTCGGTGCCGATCGTCGCCATGGCGTCTGTAACCAGCACGATCTTGCCCGGTCCCTGCTTGGCGCGCAGCGCGATTGCCATGGTGGCGGGATCGACATGGATGCCGTCGGCGATGATCCCGGCCGACAGACTGCCTATGTCGATGGCCGCACCCGCCAGCCCCGGCTCACGGTTGCCGATCTGGCTCATGGCGTTGAACAGATGTGTGACCACGCTGGCGCCGGCATCGGCAAAGGCTCTGGCCGTGGCGTAGCCGGTGTCGGAATGGCCGAGGCTGACAATCACACCGGCCTTGGCCAAGGCCGCAACGCGGGCAGGCTCGACGGATTCAGGCGCTATCGTCGTCAGCAGCACCGGCAGGTTTTTGCGTGCCGCGACCAGCGCCGCTTCATCCGCATCCGTCATCGGCCGGATCAGAGCCGGGTCATGCGCCCCCTTGCGGGCGACCGAGAGATGCGGTCCCTCGAGATGCAGGCCGAGAAACCCCGGCAGTTTTTGCCGTGCCGCCTCGGTGCCGGCGGCAATGGCCGCGGCGGTGACGTCAGGCGTATCTGTGATTAGCGTCGGCAGCAGTGCGGTCGTGCCGAACGGCGCATGCGCCCGGCAGATTGTTGCCAGCGAGGCGACATCGGGATGGTCGTTGAGCATGACGCCGCCGCCGCCATTGACCTGCAGGTCGACAAAACCCGGCACCAGCATGCCGCCCCCGGCGTCGATGCGGGCAACGCCCGACGGAATGGCGCCGACGGGATGAATGCCTTCGACCACATCGCCGTGCACGACAAGGGCGGCGTTATCATGCCAGTCGTCGCCATCGAAAATTCGGGCGCCAGTCAGGGCAAAACGGTCGCTCATACGGTTTCCGTCACCTTGCGCAGATTGCGCGGTACGTCCGGATCGAGGCCGCGATGGCGGGCGAAGGCTTCGACGAAGCCGTAGAAGGAGACGATCAGCGTCAGCGGGTCGGTCAAGGGATGACCGGTGGCGACATGCGGCAGCCGCGCCGCGCTCTTGGCTTTGTCCGAGGTTACAAAAACTGCTGCACCCTTGCCGGCAAGGTTGTCGGCAGCCTCTGCCACGGACGGCTCGGAGGCATCGCGGGCGGCGAGTGCCAGCACCGGGAAGCCTGGCCCGACCAGCGCCAACGGGCCGTGCATGACTTCGGCTGCACTGTAGGCCTCGGCATGCATGCCGCAGGTCTCTTTGAATTTCAGCGCCGCCTCGTCGGCCATCGCCGCCGACGGGCCACGTCCGAGGATGAACAGCGATTGCGGCGTCTCCAACGCGCCGGCCAGCGCCATCCAGTCGCAGTCGATCGCCTTGCTGAAATGCTCGGGCAGGCGGGCAAGGGCGGCCAGCAGTCTGTCGTCGCCGGTGCAATGCGCCATCAGCGCCAGGCCGGCGACCGCCGAATTGACGAATGTCTTGGTCGCCGCGACGCTGCGCTCGGGGCCGGCCAGAATGTCGATGGCAAAATCCGAAGCCCGCGCCAGCGGCGAATCGGCGGTGTTGGTGATGGCGACGGTGAGCGCACCGCCGGCCCGTGCCGTCTCGGCCATGGCGACGATGTCAGGGCTCTTGCCGGATTGCGAGATGGCGAGGCAAGCGGAACCGGCGAGCTTGAGCTTGGCGCCGTAGATCGAGGCGATCGACGGACCGACCGATGCCACGGCCAGGCCGGCGGTCAGTTCGACGGCATATTTCATGAAGGTGGCGGCATGGTCGGACGAACCGCGCGCGACGGTAACGACGAAGCTCGGATCGCGCTCGCGAATGCCGCGTCCGGCCTCGGTCAGCACCGCCGCCGAGCCATCGAGCAGACGCGCGACGGCTTGCGGAATTTCGTCGATCTCGCGCCGCATATGGGTGGTCTTGGGGATCATGGTCGGCCCTCTTCGCTCGGCCCTGTCAGGCGCAGTTCGGCGACGAAATCATAGGCGTCGCCGCGGTAGATGGAGCGGGTGAACTCGATCACCTTGCCGCTCGCGAGATAGGAAATGCGTTCGATGTGCAGGCCGGCAATGCCGGATGGCACTTCGAGCAGACGCGCATCGGCGTCGCCGAGATTGGCGGCGGAAATGCGCTGCACCGCCCGCACCGGCCGGTTGCCGGTCAGTTGCAGCGCCGCATAGAGTGACGAGCCTATCCCGGCCGGATCCGGCAGCACGCTGGCCGACAACGAGGCGCGCTCGATGGCCAGCGGCGTGTCGTTTGCGATGCGCAGGCGCGCCACGCGCGCCACCAGCTCGTTCGAGGACAGGCCGAGCACCATCATCTCGTCGGGCGAGGGCGGGTAGAGGTCGCGGTCGAGCCAGGCTGAACGCACCGCCATGCCGCGCCTTGCCATGTCCTCGGTGAATGAAGTGAGCCTGGACAGCGACTGCTCGACGCGCTCCATGCGCGGCGCCACGAAGGTGCCGGAGCCGTGGCGCTGCACGAGGATGCCGCCCTTGACTAGGTCCTGCACCGCCTTGCGGACGGTGACGCGCGAAATGTCGGCCTTGGTGGCGATGTCGCGCTCGGAAGGCAGCGCATCGCCCGGCCCGATCAGGCCGCGATTGACGGCGTCCTCGATGCTTTTCCTGAGCTGCAGGTAGAGCGGGGCGCCGCTCTGCGACGACTGCCTCAGCGTGGCGAAGATCTGGTCGGCGGCATCGCTCATCGCGTCGCCTCCGCTTTGACGAAGATGCGGGCCGCCATCTGCACGGCGCCGCCCAGCGCATCGTCGAGCGGCGCTTTCAGCAGCGCCTGGTAGCGCTGGGAAAGGCGCGGCCCATAGAGCGGCGCCAGCCCGCCGAGCAGGCAGAGCGGGGCGTCATCAGAGAGGTCGAGCGCGTGGAGCGACGCCTCGACATCGGCAACCGACTTGTCCACGATCCAGTTGGCGACGCTGTCGCCCTTCTCGGCATGCTCGAAAACCTTGGGCGCGAAGCCGCCGAAATCGCCGGGCTTGGCATTGGTGGTGAACTCGACCACGTCTTCGGGATTGTTGCGGAAAATGGCCATCATGCTGTCGGTCAGGGCTGAGCGCGGCCGGACGCCGTCATGGGCGAGCAGCGTCTGCTCCAGCAGGTCGCGGCCGATCCGGGCGCCGCTGCCTTGATCACCGACCTGAAAGCCCCAGCCGCCGATGGCGCGCGACGTGCCGCCCTTGCGCGCCATATAGGCGGTGCCGGTGCCGAGGATGGCCATGGCGCCGTCACCAGAGCCGACTGCCCCTTCGAGCGCGATCTCGGCGTCCGTCTCGACGCGGCTGATGCTGAACGGCAGGATTGCTTCAAGCTGCTGGCGGTAGGTGCCGACATTGGCTCCGGCAAGGCCGAGAATGGCTGGTGTCTGCGGGATTAGGTCCGGATCTTGCCCGGCGGCGATGAAGGCCTGACGAGCAGCCTCGACGATGTGGGTGCGAGCGCCGGTGAGATCGGTGCGGATGTTGGCGGCGCCGCTTTTGGCACGGCCAATGACAACGCCATCGCCTGTCGCAAGGGCTGCCCTGCAGCTGGTGCCGCCGCCGTCGATACCGAGCACGAATTTCACGCCATGTCTCCTCCGGGCGGATAATACCAATAAAATACCAATAGCCAAGGGATTAATTTCCGTTTCAAAAAGATTAAGGCGTATCAGGTTGAAAAACCCGGGAATTTTGCCGGCTCAACGCTTTCCAGTTCGCAATTTCGTTAATGCGTGTGGACAAGTGGTATTTTTTTGGTATTGTTCTTCCATCGGAGGGACAGGGATGGCCGAACCGCGCACCGAAGCGCTTCACAGCAATGCCGAGGGACTGGACATCCAGGCCCCGGACGCCATCCTTTCTTCTTTGGTCAATGCGCAGATCGAGGCCGCCAAGGCTGTGCGCGACGCCATTCCCGCCATCGCCGCCGCAGCCGAAATCATCGCCGGGCGGCTGAACGGCGGCGGCAAGCTCGCCTATGCTGCGGCCGGCAGCTCCGGCCTGATGGCGCTGGCCGACGCGCTGGAGTTGCCCGGCACCTTCGGCATCAAGCGCGAACGCATCGCCATCCTCATCGCCGGTGGCGACGACGCTTTCAAGACCCTGGCCGGCGGACCGGAAGACGACACCGACGAAGCCTCGACGGCAATTGCCGGCGCCGGCATCGGCAAGGGCGACTGCCTGATCGCGATTTCGGCCAGCGGCTCGACGCCCTATGCGGTGCAGGCGCTGAAGGATGCGCGCAGCCGGGGCGCGGCAACCATCGCCATTTCCAACAACAAGGACACGCCCCTGCTCAGGCTGGCCGACGTCGCCATCCTGCTCGAGACGCCACCGGAGGTGATTGCCGGCTCGACGCGCATGGGCGCCGGCACTGCCCAGAAGATCGCGCTCAACATGCTGTCGACGCTTACCGCAATTCATCTCGGCCATGTCCATGACGGCTACATGGTCAATCTCACCGCCGACAACATCAAGCTGCGCGACCGCGCGGCTCGCATCGTCGCCGCTATCAGCGGCCGCGACCGGCAAGACGCCGTGCGGCTGCTCGAAGCGAGCGGCGGCGTCGTCAAGACAGCCATTCTGCTCGCCGCCGGCGCTGCCAACGCCGTTGCGGCCGAGAAGATACTGGAAGGGACCGGCCAGAAGCTGCGGCCAGCCCTTTCCGCGATCGAGGGGAACAAGGGCGCGAAGGCCCCTGTTCTCAAAACCGAACCTGAAAAAGGTCAACAGGGAGACTAGCATGACAACGAAATTACTGACGGCACTGCTTCTCGGCACCAGCATTCTCGGCACCGCCGGGTTGGCTCACGCCGATGACGTAACGCTCAATATCGAAAGCTGGCGCGGCGACGACCTTGCCATCTGGAAGGACAAGCTGATCCCGGCTTTTGAGGCCAAGAACCCGGGCATCAAAGTGGTGTTCGCACCGTCGGCGCCGACCGAGTATGACGCCGCACTCGGCGCCAAGCTCGCCGCCGGCTCGGCTGGCGACCTGATCACCTGCCGCCCGTTCGACAAGTCGCTCGAACTGTTCAAGAAGGGCAACCTTGCCGACCTGTCGGCGCTGCCCGGCATGGAAAACTTTTCGCCCGTTGCCAAGGCCGCCTGGCAGACAGACGACGGCAAGGCGAGCTTCTGCGTGCCGATGGCCTCGGTCATTCACGGCTTCATCTACAACAAGGACGCCTTCGACAAGCTCGGCCTCAAGGTGCCGACGACGCGTGACGAGTTCTTCGCCGCGCTCGACAAGATCAAGGCCGACGGCACCTACATCCCGATGGCCATGGGCACCAAGGACCTATGGGAAGCCGCGACCATGGGCTATCAGAACATCGGTCCGAACTACTGGAAGGGCGAAGAGGGCCGCGCAGCGCTGATCAAGGGCGACCAGAAGCTGACCGACAAGGACTGGGTTGCTCCCTATGAGGAACTGGCCAGGTGGAAGCCTTATCTCGGCGACGGCTTCGAGGCCCAGACCTATCCGGACAGCCAGAACCTGTTCACGCTTGGCCGCGCCGCCATCTACCCGGCGGGATCGTGGGAGATCGGCCTGTTCAACACCCAGGCGCAGTTCAAGATGGGCGCCTTCCCGCCGCCGGTCGAGAAGGCCGGCGACACCTGCTACATCTCCGACCATACCGATATCGGCATGGGCCTGAATGCGGCGTCGAAGAATGCCGACGCGGCCAAGACCTTCCTGTCCTGGGTCGCCTCGCCGGACTTCGCCACCATCTACGCCAACGCTTTGCCGGGCTTCTTCAGCCTGAATTCCACCCCGGTGAAGATGGAAGACCCGCTGGCGCAGGAATTCGTCTCCTGGCGCGACAAGTGCAAGTCGACGATCCGCTCGACCTACCAGATCCTGTCGCGCGGCACGCCGAACCTCGAGAACGAAACCTGGGTTGAATCGGCCAACGTCATCAACGGCACCGACACGCCGGAAGCTGCCGCCAAGAAGCTGCAGGACGGCCTCGACAGCTGGTACAAGCCGGGCAAGTAAGAGCTCAGACAACAGACAGGGCCCCAAGTGGACGGCCCTGCGTTTTTCGATAGCATCATCGACTGCGAACGACGGCGCCGCCCCTCATCCGCCTGCCGGCACCTTCTCCCCGTATAGTGACGGGAAGAAGGATCAGCCGAAACGCAGGCGCCCCCTCTCCCCGTCCTTCACGGGGAGAGGGTAAGGGTGAGGGGCAGCGCTGCCGTCGAAGGCATTGCTAAACCTGATCGGCGGGGACCGCACTCATGGCCGCACAAACACGACCGAAGCGACCGTTCCGCTGGCATATCGGCGTCTTCCTGGCGCCGGCGCTGCTGGTCTATACGGCGATCATGATCCTGCCGCTCGCCGGCACGCTGCAGCTGTCGCTGTTCCGCAATGTCGATCAGCATCAGGTGTTCGTCGGTTTCACTAATTTCCGTACGTTATTCGGCGACCCCAACTGGTCGGTCGGCTTCTGGAACGCGCTGCGGAACAATACCTGGTTCTTCATCATCCACATGGTGGTGCAGAACCCGATCGGTGTCATGCTGGCGGCATTGCTGTCCAGCCCGAGGCTGAGATTCGCCGCCTTCTACCGCACCGCGATCTTCGTGCCGACCATCCTGTCCTTCGTCATCGTCGGTTTCGCCTGGAAACTGATCCTGTCGCCGTTGTGGGGCGTGGCGCCGCATCTGATGGATCTGGTCGGCCTGAAAAGCCTGTTCACGCCGTGGCTCGGCAAACAACAATATGCCCTGACCGCGCTCAGCCTGATCTCGGTCTGGCAGTTCGTCGGCATTCCGATGATGCTGATCTATGCAGCACTCCTGTCGATCCCCGAAGAGGTGATCGAGGCTGCCGAATGCGACGGCATCACCGGCATGTCGCAGTTCTGGAAGATCAAGCTGCCGCTGATCCTGCCCTCGATCGGCATCATCTCGATCCTGACCTTCGTCGGCAATTTCAACGCCTTCGACCTGATCTACACCGCGCAAGGGGCGCTGGCCGGCCCGAACTATTCGACCGATATTCTGGGCACTTTCCTCTACCGCGCCTTCTTCGGCTTCCAGCTGCAGACCGGCGATCCCAATATGGGTGCGGCGATCGCCACGATGATGTTCCTGATCATCCTCGGCGGCGTCTGCGTCTACCTGTTCCTCGTCCAGACGCGCCTGCGTCGCTACCAGTTCTGAGGGGCGAGATGTCGAGCTTGAACACCCCCCTCTGGCCTGCCGGCCATCTCCCCCGCAAGGGGGGAGATTGGCAGCTCTGGCCTTGCCGCTCGTCTTGCAACGTTGGCGATTGGCGAAAGCAGTCGCGGCATCTGATCTCCCCCCTTTCGGGGGAGATGTCCGGCAGGACAGAGGGGGGTGCCTTGGTGCCGACCTCAACAGTCATCGCTCGTCAGGAGACCTTCCAATGAGCACCGCCACCCGTTCGCTGCCCCGTACGGTCGGCGCCCACGCGATCCTTCTGACCTATACGGCGATCGCGCTGTTTCCGGTGATCCTGGTCATCATGAATTCGTTCAAGTCACGCGCCGGCATCTTCAGCGAACCGCTGACGCCGCCGACGCCAAAAACCTTCGACCTGATCGGCTACACCACGGTGATCGGCCAGGGCGACTTCATCCATTATTTCCAGAACAGCCTGGTCGTCACCGTCGCCTCGCTGTTCTTCGTGCTTCTGTTCGGCGCGATGGCGGCGTTCGCGCTCTCGGAATACCGCTTCCGCGGCAACACGCTGATGGGGCTTTACCTCGCGCTCGGCATCATGATCCCGATCCGGCTCGGCACCGTCGCCATCCTGCAAATGATGGTGGCGAGCGGGCTGGTCAACACGCTGACGGCGCTGATCCTGGTCTACACCGCGCAAGGCCTGCCGCTCGCCGTCTTCATCCTGTCAGAATTCATGAAGCAGGTGTCGGACGATCTGAAGAATGCCGGCCGCATCGACGGGCTGTCGGAATACACGATCTTCTTTCGGCTGGTGCTGCCGCTGGTGCGGCCGTCGATGGCGACGGTCGCCGTCTTCACCATGATCCCGATCTGGAACGATCTGTGGTTCCCGCTGATCCTGGCGCCGTCGGAAGAGACCAAGACGGTGACGCTCGGCGCGCAGTTGTTCCTCGGCCAGTTCGTCACCAACTGGAACGCCATCCTGGCCGCACTCTCGCTGGCGATCATGCCGGTGCTGACCCTCTACGTCATCTTCTCGCGGCAGCTGATCCGCGGCATCACATCCGGAGCCGTCAAGTGAGCGGAGCCCTACAAATCTCTGCTGGAGCCTTGGGGGGGGCCCCCGCCCCGGCCGCCGCGCCCCCCCCCCCCGCCGCGCTCACGGGGCTCTGGGGGTGGGGGGGCGGCCACCAGGCCGAGCGCGGGGCGGCG